>NZ_BCAK01000004.1:0-171924 GCF_001293905.1 Brachybacterium sp. SW0106-09 | reverse complement strand
CGTCCCGGCGGTGGCGGCGGCACGGGCGGTCGTCCCGGCGGCGGCCCCGGCCCCCGCGGTCGCGGCGGTCGCGGCGCGACGCAGGGTGCCTTCGGTCGCGGCGGCAAGCCGGCCCGCTCCCGCAAGTCGAAGCGCGCCAAGCGCCAGGAATGGGAGCAGCAGCAGGCTCCCGCACCGGGCGGCGTCTCGCTGCCCCGCGGCAACGGCGCGACCATCCGCATGCGCCGCGGCGCCTCGCTGTCCGATTTCGCCGATCGCATCGACGTCAACCCCGCGTCGCTGATCACGGTGCTCTTCGCGATGGGCGAGATGGCCACGGCCACCCAGTCGCTGGACGAGGACACCTTCGAGCTGCTCGGCAACGAGCTCGGCTACAAGATCGAGATCGTCTCCCCGGAGGACGAGGAGCGCGAGCTGCTCGAGCAGTTCGACATCGACCTCGACGCGGAGCTCGCCGAGGAGGACGAGGCGGACCGCATGCCGCGGCCCCCGGTCGTCACCGTCATGGGTCACGTCGACCACGGCAAGACCCGCCTGCTGGACACCATCCGCAAGGCGAAGGTCGGTGCGGGCGAGGCCGGCGGCATCACCCAGCACATCGGTGCGTACCAGGTGGACGTCGAGCACGAGGGCGCCGAGCGTCAGCTCACCTTCATCGACACCCCGGGCCACGAGGCGTTCACCGCCATGCGTGCACGTGGTGCGGACGTCACCGACATCGCGATCCTCGTGGTCGCGGCGGACGACGGCGTGATGCCCCAGACGATCGAGGCGCTGAACCACGCCCAGGCGGCGAACGTGCCGATCGTGGTCGCGGTCAACAAGATCGACAAGCCCGAGGCGAACCCGGAGAAGATCCGGCAGCAGCTGACCGAGTACAACCTGATCGCCGAGGAGTACGGCGGCGAGACGATGTTCGTCGACGTCTCCGCTCGCGAGAATCTGCACATCGACGACCTGCTGGAGGCGGTGCTGCTCACCGCGGACGCCTCCCTCGAGCTCTCGGCGAACCCCGACAAGGACGCGCGCGGCGTGGCCATCGAGGCGAACCTGGACAAGGGACGCGGCCCGGTCGCCACCGTGCTGGTCCAGCAGGGCACCCTGCGGGTCGGCGACGCGATCGTGTGCGGCATCGGCCACGGCCGAGTGCGCGCCATGCTCGACGAGAACGGCGAGAACGTCACCGAGGCGGGTCCGTCCCGCCCGGTGCAGGTCCTCGGCCTCACCTCGGTGCCCGGCGCCGGTGACTCCTTCCTGGTGGCCCAGGACGAGCGCACCGCCCGTCAGATCGCCGAGAAGCGGGAGGCCGCCAAGCGCGCCGCCTCGCTCTCCAAGGCCCGCAAGCGCATCTCGCTCGAGGACCTCAACAAGCACGTCGCCGACGGCAAGATCGAGACCCTCAACCTCATCCTCAAGGGCGACGCGGCCGGTGCCGTCGAGGCTCTGGAGGAGTCGCTGCTGGGCATCGATGTCGGCGAGGGCGTGGACCTGCGGATCATCGACCGCGGCGTCGGCGCGATCACGATGAACAACATCAACCTCGCCGTCGCCTCGGACGCGGTCATCATCGGCTACAACGTCCGGGCCGAGGGCCTGAACGCGGAGTACGCCGACCGCGAGGGCGTGGAGATCAAGTACTACTCGGTCATCTACAACGCCATCGATGAGGTCGAGCAGGCCCTCAAGGGCATGCTCAAGCCGGAGTACGAGGAGGTCGAGCTCGGCTCGGCGGAGATCCGCGAGATCTTCCGCTCCTCCAAGTTCGGCAACATCGCCGGCTCGATCGTGCGCGGCGGCCTCATCAAGCGCGGTGCCAAGGCCCGCATCACCCGTGGCGGCAAGGTCATCGCGGAGAACATCGAGATCGCCGGTCTGCGACGCTACAAGGACGATGTCACCGAGGTCCGCGAGGGCTACGAGTGCGGCATCAACCTGGGGTCCTTCAACGACCTCCAGCTCGAGGACCTCATCACCACCTACGAGATGCAGGAGAAGCCCCGCAGCTGATCCTGCGACGGTCGGGCACCCCTTCGCCGGGGTGCCCGGCCGCGCCGGCGGGGGAGGAGACCACGATGAGCGAGGTGTCCCTCCTGCTCCGCGCCCCCTCGGCCAATCGCGTCTACGCGCAGGCCGCGGGGGCGCTCTCGCGCGCCGAGGCGCACTGGGTGCTCGGCGCTCATCTCGGCGCGGTGCCCGCCCTGCGGGACCGGGAGGTCGGCGGGATGGCGGGGCTCGAGGTGCGAGGCATGACGGGCGAGCCGCGCTCCGAGGCGCTGCTGGCGATGCTCTCGGGCACCCTCGGCGTGCTCGACGTCCAGCAGGAGGACCCCCAGGACCCGGACCGGCCGCTGCTGCGCCCTCGGCCCCTGCCCGCCGTGCTGCGCCACCCCTCCGACCTCGAGACCACCCTGCGCTACACCGGGAAGACCAACGAGCAGTTCACCGCCCTGCTGGTGAACCTCGCCGCGGCCCTGTCCACCCGTAGCGCCGGGATCCTCGACGGGACCCTCGACCTGCTCGATCCTCTGTGCGGACGCGGCACCACGCTGAACCGGGCGCTGCGCCTCGGGCTCAGCCCCGTCGGCGCGGAGATCGACCGCAAGGACGTGGAGGCCTACCGGACGTTCCTCGGCGCCTGGCTGCGCACCCACCGCTACAAGCACACCCTGGAGACCACCCGCCTCACCGTGCACGGCGAGCAGCTGGGCAGCCGGACCGAGGCGGAGCTCGCCCCCGACAAGCAGACCCTGCGCGCCGACGGAGGGCAGCGCCTGACCCTGCTCGGCTGCGACACCACCCGCCTGGGTGAGGTGCTGCCCGGCGGCTCCGTCGACGCGCTCGTCGGGGACCTGCCCTACGGCGTCCAGCACGGCTCCCGCGCGGGCGGCGCCTGGCAGCGCTCCCCGCTCGAGGTGCTGCGCGAGGCGGCGCCCGGCTGGCGCTCGCTGCTGCGCGACGGCGCCGGGGTCGCGCTCGCGGTCAACCGCCGCACCCTCGACCACGCCGAGGCGAGCGCGGTGCTCGCGGACGCCGGGCTGCGCGTGCTCAGCGCCGACGACGCCTTCCGCCACCGCGTCGACCAGTCCATCGACCGTGACATCCTGCTCGCGGTCCCCTTCGACCATCCCCGCGCCGAGGAGCTCGCCGCTCTCGGCGCCGACCAGGAGGATCCCATCCCATGAACGACAATCCCCGCGCTCTCAAGCTCGCCGACCGCATCAAGGTCATCGTCGCCACCATGCTCGACACCCGGGTCAAGGACCCGCGGCTCGGCTTCGTGACGATCACCGACGTGCGCGTCAGCGGCGACCTCCAGCACGCCACCGTCTTCTACACCGTCTTCGGCACCGACGAGGAGCGCGAGGGCACCGCCGCCGCGCTGCACAGCGCCACCGGCATGCTCCGCCGCGAGGTCGGCCGACAGACCGGCGTGCGCCTGACCCCCACCCTCGAGTTCATCGCCGATGCGGTGCCCGAGAACGCGCGCGTCATCGAGGACCTCCTCAGCGAGGCCCGCGGCCGCGACGCGGAGCTCGCCCGCGCCAAGGAGGGCGCCGCCTACGCCGGCGAGGCCGATCCCTACCGCAAGCCCCGCGACGAGGAGGACGAGGACCTCGAGGACGAGGACCTCGAGGGCGAGGATCTCGACGTCGAGGACCTCGACGACGACGAGGGCACCGCCCCGGGGCACGAGCGGGCGTGACCTCCGCACCCCACGGCATCCTGCTCGTCGACAAGGCCGAGGACCGCACCAGCCACGACGTGGTCGCCCGCGTGCGCTGGCTGCTGGGGACCAAGAAGGTCGGCCACGCCGGCACCCTCGATCCGATGGCCACCGGCCTGCTCGTGCTGGGTGTCGGGCAGGGCACCCGGCTGCTCACCCATCTCGTCGGCCTGGACAAGACCTACCTCGCCACGATCCGGCTGGGCAGCGCCACCACGACCGACGACCGCGAGGGCGAGCCGCTGGGCGAGCGGGTCGATGCCACCGGGATCGAGGATGTCCGTCTCGAGGAGGCCCTCGACGGGCTCCGCGGCGACATCCAGCAGGTCCCCTCGACGGTCAGTGCGATCAAGGTCGACGGGAAGCGCGCCTACGCCCGCGCCCGCGCGGGGGAGGACGTCCAGCTCGCCGCCCGGCCCGTGCGCGTGCCGCGCTTCGAGATCCTCTCCCGCACCGAGCGGGACGGGCATCTCGACCTCGAGGCCGTGGTCGACTGCTCCTCGGGCACCTACGTCCGCGCCCTCGCCCGCGACCTCGGCGCCGCCCTCGGCGTCGGCGGGCACCTGACCGCGCTGCGCCGCACCGCCGTCGGCCCCTTCGCGGTCGAGGACGGGGTGCACGTCCCCGCCCGCGGCGAGGGCGACGACGTGGACCTGCCCCTGCACGGGCTCGGCGAGATCGCCGCGCGCGTGCTGCCGGTCCTGGACGTCGCGGAGGACGAGGCCGCGGCGCTCGGGACGGGGAAGCGGATCCGCTCCGCGCAGGAGCTGCGAGCGCCCTCCCGGCCCCATCCCGCGCACGCCGGCCCGGAGGACGCCCCGGTCGCGGCCCTCGATACGGCTGGCCGCCTGGTGGCCGTCCTGCAGCGCGAGGGACGGGACTGGCACCCCCGGCTCGTCGTGCCCGAGGACACCCGCCGCTGAGCCGCCCGAGGTCGCCGCGGGCGGGACCGCCGCACCGGGGCTCGCAGTGAGAGAGGGCCCCTCCCGTCATCGGGAGGGGCCCTCTCTCACTGCCGTGCGGGGGAGCGGGGACCGCTCAGCGGTGCACCACCGTCTTGGTGCCCATGCTGGCCCAGTCGTACAGCCACTTCGCATCGGAGACCGGCAGGTTGATGCAGCCGTGCGAGCCGGAGTACCCGAAGGAGGAGCGCCACGGCGCGCCGTGGAACCCGTACCCGTGGTGGAAGTACTGCACCCAGGGGACGTCCCGGATGTAGTAGTACTTCGGATGGCCCTCGTCGTAGTACGCCGCGTTGGTCATGTCCTGGCGGTCGTAGCGCAGGTAGATCTCGTAGGTGCCGGTGGGGGTCTCGTTGCCCTCCTTGCCATCGACCATCGAGCGCGGGCCCCAGACGGGGGTGTCGCCGACGTAGGCGGTGACCGTCTTGTTGGTGAGGTCGACGTCGATCCACTTCTCGCCGGTCGGCTCGGCGGCGGGCTCCTCGTCCGTCGACTCCTCGTCCTTCTTCTCGTCGTCCGAGGACTTCTCCTCGTCCTTCTCCTCCTCGTCCTTCGGAGCGTCGACCTTGTCGACCTTCGCCTCGAGCTTCTTGGTCTCGAAGGCGGCCTCCAGGGGAGTGGTGCCCTTCAGCGCGGTGATCAGCTCGTCGGCGACGGCGTCGGTGTTGGTGATCTCCAGGCCGTCCTTCTTCTCGGAGACGACCTTGACGACCTCACCGGCCTCGTCGACCTGCTCGATGCCGTTCTCCGGCTCGACGGCGTCCTTGTCGGCGCGGGTGGCGACCCACTCGCGCACCGCGTCCTCGTCCACCGCGATGGCGAGGTTCTCGCCGGACTCGTCCGGGGTCACGGAGATCCAGTCGCTGCGGCGCTCGGCGGAGACCTCGTGGGTCTCGCCGTCGGCGCCGGAGATCGACATGGGCTGCTCGAGCAGCGAGGAGATCGTGCCGACGACCTCCTCGGCCTCCTCGGTGGTGATCGCGGGGGCGATCTCCTCGATGGGCTGCTCCACGGAGAAGCCCTCGAGGGCGGGGGCCTTGGTCTTCACGGCCTCGACCAGGGTCTGCGGGTCCACGCCCTGGCCGTTGCGGCCGGGCTCGACGTTCCAGGCCTGCGCCTCCTCGTCGAAGACGACCTGCGCATCGACCGGGGTGGTCATGTCCTCGGGGACCAGGCCCTTCGCGAACTCGGCCACGGCGGCCTCGTCCACCTCGACGACGGGCTCGACGCTGTGCTCGCCGGACCAGGTCGAGGAGATGATCGCGGGCAGGGAGTCGTCGCGCTCGAGCGCCGCGGCGGCGGTCGCGGCGGAGTCGACGCTCACGCCGAGGTCCGCCAGCGGCACCTCGAGCTGCTGATCCCCGGCGGTCACCGAGACCTTCACGGACTCGCCGTGCTCGGTCACCAGGGCGGCGATCTCCTCGGGGCTCTTCCCGGAGACGTCCTGGCCGAGCACCATGGTGCCCGGCAGCGCGCGGCCCTCGAACTGCTTGGCGTAGGCCAGTGCCCCGCCGGTGAGGATCACGGCGAGGACGGCGACGATCGCCACGAGGATCAGCGCGACCCGGCGACGGCTGCGGCCCGCCGGGGCCGTATCGGTCACGTTCGTCATGGATCCAGATCCGTTCTCGGCGGCCGTCGTGCCCGCCCTCGGCTCGCGCCGCAGGGCACAGGGGTCCCTCCCCGGCGCCGCCTTCCGTCCGAGAGTAGCGGAGCGTCCCGCGTACTACCACGATGTCCGGTCCGAGGTTCGTCACAGCTCTGCAACAGCCGAGGTCCAGGTCGCGCTCGGGCAGGTAGCCCGGAGTACGCCCCGGGGAGTCGGTGCGGTGGCGACGTCGGATGGCCCCGGCCTGCGAGCGCTACAGTGTCCTCCGGCGAACCCGCCGTCGCAGCCCGCCCGCCGGGGCGGCGGAGCACGGGTGCGCGGACCGCACCCGGCATCGGAAGGACCTGAGCGCGTCGTGACCCGCCTCCCCATCTGGCACTCCGCCCTGGAGGTGCCCGCCGAGCTCGGCGAGACCGCGGTCTCGATCGGGAACTACGACGGCGTCCACCGGGGGCACCGCTTCGTGCTGGACCAGCTGCGCCGCCACGCCGAGGCGCGCTCCCTGAGCCCCGTCGCCCTCACCTTCTGGCCGCATCCGCGCCACGTCATGGGCTCGCCCGAGGCGACGCCGCTGCTGACCGGGCACGAGGACCGCGACCGCCTGCTCCTGCTCGCCGGCCTGCACGGCGTGCTCGACCTCGAGTTCACGCTCGACTTCGCCCAGCACTCCCCGGAGGAGTTCGTGCGGATCTTCCTGGTCGAGGGGCTGCGTGCGAAGTGCGTGGTGCTGGGCGAGGACGCCCTGTTCGGCCGGGCGAACGCTGGGAACATCGACACCATGCGCGAGCTGGGGGAGAAGTACGGCTTCGAGGTCGTCACCGCCCCGGACCTCGGGCCCGAGGGCGCGGGCACCGGCCGGATCTCCTCCTCGGGGATCCGTCGCGACCTCCTCGCCGGCGACGTGCGCGCCGCGAACGAGGCGCTGGGCAGGCTGCACACCGTCACCGACGAGATCCACCACGGCTTCCGCCGCGGGCGCGAGCTCGGCTTCCCCACCGCGAACCTGGGCCCGCGGCCGCAGGGCCTGATCCCCGCCGACGGCGTCTACGCCGGCTATGCGACGGTCACCGCCCAGGACCCCTCGCACGCGGGCGACGAGCCGCTGGCCGGCGCCCCGGCGACGATCTCCATCGGCACCAACCCCACCTTCGAGGCCGACGGCGCGCCCCGCCGCACCGTCGAGGCGTACGTGCTGGGCGACCACGACCTCCATCTCTATGGCGACACCGTGCGCCTGGAGTTCGTCGAGTTCCAGCGCCCCACGCTGAAGTTCGACTCGATCGACGCGCTCGTGGAACAGATGGCCGAGGACGTCGAGGTGACCCGCCGCACTCTCGAGGCGGAGCGCTCCCGGAGCGACCTGGGCTCCTGATATCCTTCCCGAGCCGTCATATCGGCCGCGGAGAGCGATCCCGCCCCCAGCCAATGCCCACCCGCAAGGGTGAGGTGCGCTCGGGGGCCGCTCGTCGGAAGAGCCCGGGGCAGAAGGCCCCGGCGCGCCGCGCAACGACCTGAGGAGAACCAGTATGGCCTTCGATTCCGCCACCAAGCAGGCGATCATCTCGGAGTACGCGACCGGCGAGGGCGACACCGGTTCGCCCGAGGTCCAGACCGCGCTGCTCACCCACCGCATCACCTACCTGACCGAGCACCTCAAGACCCACAAGCACGATCACCACACGCGCCGTGGTCTGCTGCTGCTGGTCGGTCAGCGCAAGCGCCTCCTGAAGTACCTCCAGGAGAACGACATCGAGCGTTACCGTGCGCTGATCAAGCGCCTCGGCATCCGCCGTTGATCCCCTCCGCCGCTCGCCCCCAGGGCGGGCGGCGGTGTCGTATGTCCGCCCCCGACCAGGTTCGGTCCTCGGCAGTGGCCTGCGGATCGGGCGACCGGAGACCCCGGTCGCCCGGACGCCGCGGGCGACTGACGAAGGCCGCACCGGCAGGGGCACCCCTCAACCAAGGAGATCCCCCATGGCCATGGAAGGCCCTGAAATCACCGCCACCACCGCCGTCATCGACAACGGCGCCTACGGTCGTCGCGAGGTCCGCTTCGAGACCGGCCGCCTCGCCCAGCAGGCCGCCGGCGCCGTGTCCGTCTACCTCGACGACGACACCATGGTGTTCTCGGCGACCGCCGTGTCGAACAAGCCGAAGGAGCACTTCGACTTCTTCCCCCTCACCATCGACGTCGAGGAGCGGATGTACGCCGCGGGCCGCATCCCCGGCTCGTTCTTCCGTCGCGAGGGCCGCCCGGGCACCGATGCGATCCTCGCCGCCCGCCTCACCGACCGCCCGCTGCGTCCCGCCTTCGTCAAGGGCCTGCGCAACGAGGTCCAGGTCGTGCTGACCGTCATGGCCTGCAACCCCGAGGACGCCTACGACGTCGTCGGCATCAACGGCGCCTCCGCCTCCACCCAGATCTCCGGTCTGCCCTTCTCGGGCCCGATCGGCGGCGTGCGCATCGCGCTCATGCCCGACGCGCAGGGCGGCGGCCAGTGGGTCGCCTTCCCGACCTTCGCCCAGCTGGACGAGGCCGTCTTCTCGATGGTCGTGGCCGGTCGCATCGTCGATGACGAGGAGGGACAGGGTGATGTGGCGATCATGATGGTCGAGGCCGAGGCCACCGACAACTCCTGGACGCTCATCAAGGAGCAGGGCGCGATCGCCCCGACGGAGTCCGTCGTCGCCGAGGGCCTCGAGGCCGCCAAGGTCTTCATCCGCAGCCTGTGCGTGGCGCAGCAGGAGCTCGCCGCGAAGGCCGCGAAGCCCGTGCGTGAGTTCCCGCTCTTCCTGGACTACCAGGAGGACGCCTACGGCATCGTCGAGGCCGCCGCGACCGAGCGCCTGGCCGAGGTCATGTCCATCGCCGCGAAGACCGAGCGCGAGGAGCGCACCGAGCAGCTGCTCGGTGAGGTCATCGCCGAGCTGTCCGCCGAGGGTGCGCCGCTCGAGGGTCGCGAGTCCGAGGTCTCCGGCGCCTTCCGCGCGCTGACCAAGCAGGTCGTGCGCAAGAAGGTCCTCACCGAGGGCGTCCGCATCGACGGCCGCGGCCTGCGCGACATCCGCGCTCTCTCCGCCGAGGTCGAGGTGCTCCCGCGCGTGCACGGCTCGGCACTGTTCCAGCGCGGCGAGACCCAGATCCTGGGCGTCTCCACGCTGAACATGCTCAAGATGGAGCAGCAGATCGACTCCCTCGGGCCCGTCGACCGCAAGCGCTACATCCACCACTACAACTTCCCGCCGTACTCCACCGGCGAGACCGGCCGCGTCGGCTCCCCGAAGCGCCGCGAGGTGGGCCACGGCATGCTCGCCGAGCGCGCCATCGTCCCGGTGCTGCCCAGCCGCGAGGAGTTCCCCTACGCGATCCGTCAGGTGTCCGAGGCCCTCGGCTCCAACGGCTCGACCTCGATGGGCTCCGTCTGCGCCTCGACCCTCTCGCTGCTGAACGCCGGCGTGCCGCTGCGCGCCCCGGTCGCCGGCATCGCGATGGGCCTGATCTCCGACACGGTGGACGGAGAGACCCGCTACGCGGCCCTCACCGACATCCTCGGGGCCGAGGACGCCTTCGGCGACATGGACTTCAAGGTCGCCGGCACCTCCGAGTTCGTCACCGCCATCCAGCTGGACACCAAGCTCGACGGCCTGCCCGCCTCGGTGCTCACCGGCGCCCTCTCGCAGGCCCACGAGGCGCGTCTGGCGATCCTCTCCGTGCTGGGCGAGGCGATCGACGCGCCCGACGAGATGAGCCCGCACGCCCCGCGCGTGCTCGCGGTGACCATCCCCGTCGACAAGATCGGCGCGGTCATCGGCCCGAAGGGCCAGATGATCAACCAGATCCAGGACGACACCGGCGCCGACATCACCATCGAGGACGACGGCACCGTCTACATCGGCGCGACCGACGGCCCCTCGGCCGAGGCGGCCCGCTCCGCGGTCAACGCCATCGCCAACCCGATGGTCCCCGAGGTCGGCGAGCGCTACCTCGGCACCGTCGTGCGCGTGGTCGACTTCGGCGCCTTCGTCTCGCTCACCCCGGGCAAGGACGGCCTGCTCCACGTCACCCAGCTGCGCAAGCTCAACGGCGGCAAGCGGGTCGAGAACGTCGAGGACGTCGCCAAGGTCGGTCAGAAGATCGAGGTGGAGATCCGCGAGATCGACGCCCGCGGCAAGATCTCCCTCGCCACGATCGAGGACGAGGCCGAGTCCGCCGAGGCTGTCGAGTCGCAGGCATCGGTCGCCGCCGAGGAGACCACCGCCGAGTGATCCTCGTGCAGTGATCCGTCCGCCCGCCCGCAGGGGCCGGCGACAGCAGGAGGGGAGGCGCCCGAGCTCGGGCGCCTCCCCTCCGTGCACTCCGGTTGCCGTGACGAACGGCTCGGCGACCTCCCACCCGCCCCGTGGAACAATCGAGCGATGCCTTCCGACCTCCTGTACGACGATCCTGCCTCCGACGTCATCCTCGACGCCGCGACCGGCGTGCGCCGCAGCATCCTGCCCGGCGGGGTGCGGCTGCTCACCCAGACCGACCGCAGCGTGCGCAGCGCGAGCATCGGGCTGTGGCTGCCCGTCGGCTCCCGCGACGAGGCGCCCGCCCATGCGGGATCGACCCATGTGCTCGAGCACCTGCTGTTCAAGGGCACCCGGCGCCGCAGCGCGATGGACATCGCCACCGCCTTCGACGAGGTGGGCGGCGACTCCAACGCCGTCACCGCCAAGGAGCACACCCTCTACTACGGACGGGTGCGCTCGGCCGACGTGCCGATGGCCGTGGACGTCCTCACCGACATGATCACCGCCTCCGTCCTCGAGCAGGACGCCCTGGCCACCGAGCGCGAGGTCATCCTCGAGGAGCTCGCGATGGCGGAGGACGACCCGAACGACGTCGGCTACGAGACCTTCCTCGCCCAGGTGCTCGGCCCGGACACGGCGCTCGGCCGTCCCGTCGGCGGCACCGCCGCGAGCGTCGAGGCGCTCACCATCGAGGACGTCCGCGCCCACTACCGCGAGCACTACCGGCCGTACAACCTCGTGGTCACCGCCGTCGGCGACATCGACCACGACGAGCTGGCCGGCCTCCTGGCCGCGGGCCTGCGCCGCGGCGGCTGGAGCCTGGTGGAGGGGGCGCTGCCCTCCCGCGGGCGGCGCGCCGCGACCGCCGTGCCGAGCGAGGGGATCGCCGCCGACGTCGCCGCGCTCGCCCCGCACCGTCTCGCCCGCCCCACCGAGCAGAACCACATCTACCTCGGCGGGCAGGGCCTCACCGCGCTCAGCGAGGACCGCCACACCCTCTCGGTGCTCATGTCCGTGCTCGGCGGCGGCATGTCCTCGCGCCTGTTCCAGTCCGTCCGCGAGGAGCGGGGGCTGGCCTACACCGTCTACTCCTTCAGCGCCGGCTACCGCGATGCGGGACTGTTCGGCATGTACGCCGCCTGCCGTCCCGGCCGCACGGGCCAGGTCGTCGAGCTGCTGGCCGAGGAGCTGGGCCGCATGGGCGAAGCGGGCATCGACGAGCTCGAGCTGACCCGGGCGAAGGGTCAGATCACCGGCTCCTTCGCGCTCGGCCTCGAGGACACCAGCTCCCGGATGGGCCGTCTCGGCACGATCGAGCTGGTCCACGGCCGCTACACCAGCGTCGACGAGACCCTCGCCCGCATCGGGAATGTCGACGTCGCCGACGTGCGGGACCTCGCCGCGCGCATGTCCCGCTCGTACAGCACCCGGGTCGAGGTCGGCCCCGAGCGCTGACCCCGCCTCGCGGACCCTCCCCGTTCCCGTCCCTCTCTGCACCGCCACGACCCAAGGAGCCGCCATGACCCCCGCTTCCGCCCGGACCCCGTCCGCCGCACGCCCCACCCGCGTCGCCGTGCTCGGCGCCGCCGGCCGTATGGGCGCCGCCGCCTGCCGCGCCGTCGAGGACGCCGGCGACCTCGAGCTCGTCGCCCGGATCGGCCGCGGCGACGACCTGACCGCCGTGGCCGAGGCCGGGGCCGAGGTCGCGATCGACCTCACCGTCCCCTCCGCGACGGCCGACAACGTCGCCTGGCTGATCGACCACGGCATCCACGCCGTGGTCGGCACCACCGGCTGGAGCGAGGAGTCGCTCGAGGCGCTGCGGGAGCGGCTCGCGGGCGCCGAGGGCGTGGGCGTGCTGATCGCCCCGAACTTCGCGATCGGCGCCGTGCTCGCCATGCGCTTCGCCGAGGTCGCCGCGCGCTACTACGACAGCGCCGAGATCATCGAGATGCACCACGAGAACAAGCTCGACGCTCCCTCCGGCACCGCCCGCCACACCGCCGCCGCGATCGCCCGCGGCAGGGCCGCGGCAGGTCTTGGACCGGTCCCGGACGCCACCGAGAAGGACCCCGACGGCGCCCGCGGCGCGGTCGTCGACGGCATCCACGTCCACGCGGTGCGCCAGCGGGGCCTCGTCGCCCACGAGGTCGTGCAGTTCGGCGGGGTGGGGGAGCAGTTCGTGCTGCGCCACGACTCCTTCGACCGCATCAGCTTCATGCCCGGCGTGCTGCTGGGCGTGCGCGAGGTCGCCTCGCACCCGGGCCTCACCGTGGGCCTGGACGGCTTTATGGACCTCGGCTGAGGCCCGGGACGGGGACCGGGATGCGACAGAAGCTGATGGTCGCAGGGCTCCTTCTGGTCACCGCGGCCTATGCGTGGGGCCTGGGCTGGATCGCCTGGGGCTTCGTGCGCGCCGGCGGAGGGCTCGGGTACGGGCTGGCCATCGGCATCGTGGTGCTGCTGGTGCTGACCGTGTGGGTGACCTGGCGCGAGGTGCTCTTCGGCATGGCCGCCGGCGACCTCTCCGCTCGGTACGAGCCCCCGGCCGACGCCTGGGCGGAGGACCCCCGGGCTGAGTTCGAGGCCGCGCGCACCGCGGTCCAGGACGGCCGCGAGGGGGAGTGGAGCGCCTGGTTCCGGCTCGCCCTGGCCTACGACGCGCTGCGCGACCGCAAGGGGGCGCGCATGGCGACCCGTCGCGCGATCGAGGCCGCGCGCCGCTGACCCGTCGGGCGTCGACGCACCGGGAGCCAGGGCGAGCGCAGTGCCGAGCGGTGTGCCGAGCGGCGCGACGAGCAGGACCCCGGGCTCAGGCCCAGCCGAGCGCCCGCAGCGCGGCCGCGGCCGCGGCGGCGCCGACCACGACCACCAGGAACGGCGCCCGCACCAGGAGCAGCACCACCGCGACGCCCAGCCCGGCGAGCCTCGCGTCCAGCACGACCTCCGTCCCGTCGGCCGCGGTCTGGGTCGCCACCAGCGCCCCCAGCAGCGCGATCGGCAGCAGGCGCGTGATCCGCGCGATCCGGGGGCGCTCGAGCACGTCCTGCGGCGCCTGGTAGCCGATCCATTTCTGCACGAAGGACAGCACCGACGCGGCGATCACCGCGATCCACAGCAGGCTCATCGCCGCTCCTCCTCGTCCGTCGCGGGCTCGTCGTCCGACGCATCGCCCTCGGGCGCGGCGTGCCCCGTCGCCCCGCGACGGGACGGCAGCAGACCGGCCACCACCGCGACCAGCGCCGCGGCGAGCACCGGCAGCCCGGCGGGCAGCACCGGCGTGGTCAGCAGCGCCACGAACGCCGCGGCCACCGCGATCGCGACCGCGTCCCCGCTGCGCAGCCGCGGCCACAGCAGCGCGATGAACGCCCCGGCCGCGGCGGCGTCGAGCCCCCAGGCCGCGGGATCGGCGATGTGCTGACCGGCCAGCGCGCCCGCGAGGGTGAACAGGTTCCAGAAGACGTACACCCACACCCCGGCGGACCAGAACCCCGCCCGACGCTCCGCCTCGGTCGCGCCCGTCGCCGCCAGCGCCGCGGACTCGTCGATCGTCAGCTGCGCGCGGGCCGCCCCCTTCGCCCCGCCGCGCGGCAGGGAGGGGGCGAGGATCAGCCCGTACAGCGTGTTGCGGATCCCCAGCAGCAGCGAGGCGAGCGCCGCGCCGAGGGCGGAGCCGCCCCCGCCGACCACGCCCACGAAGGCGAACTGGCTGCCGCCGGTGAACATCACCGCGGAGAGCACCATCGCCTGCCACACGTCGAGCCCGGAGGCCGTCGCGAGCGCGCCGAAGCTGATCCCGTACAGCCCCGTCGCCAGCCCGATCGAGAAGCCGGTGCGACGGATCGTGCGCAGGGACGCACCAGGGGCGTCGGGGCGCGGCGACGGAGCGGGGGCGGCGGCGGTCATGATGCTCGACACTCTACGATCACCTGCACGGACATCCTCCGCGCGTCCGCCAGGGGATATGAGATTCTGACGGCATGACGGACTCCCAGGATCCCGCTCCCGACACCGCCCTGCCGCTGCGCACCGGCGCCCTCCTGCTGGACATGGACGGGACCCTGATCGACTCGGGCCCCGCCGTCGAGCGGTCCTGGAACACGCTCCTGCGCGAGCTGGGCACCGATCTCCGGTTCGGCCACGCCCATCACGGCATGCCCGCCCGCCGCATCCTCGCCCAGATCCTGCCCGAGGCGAGCGAGGCCGAGCTCGACGCGGCCCACCGCCGCATCGAGGAGCTCGAGATGCAGGACGTGGAGGGGATCGTCGTCCTGCCCGGCACCGAGCGGCTGCTCGCCGAGCTCGACGCCGCCGCCGAGACCCTGGGCCGCGCGAGCTGGACCATCGTCACCTCCTGCACCCGGCCCCTGTTCGAGGCCCGCTGGTCCCGCACCGGGCTGCCCGTGCCCGACGGGCTGGTCACCGCGGACCAGGTCACCCACGGCAAGCCCGATCCGGAGCCGTACCTCCTGGGCGCCGAGCGGGTCGGGGTCGAGCCCTCCCGCACCGTCGTCCTCGAGGACTCCGTCGGCGGGCTCCGCGCCGGGATCGCCGCCGGCGCCCGCACCGTCGCCGTGACGACGACCACCCCCGCCGGGGAGCTGTCCCCGCTCGCGGACGCCCTGGTCACCTCGCTGGACGACCTCGAGGTCCGCGTCGAGGGCGAGGACCTCGTCCTCGCCCGCCGCGGAAGCTGACCGTCGCGCCGCGCCTGCTCCGTCGGCCGCGGCCCCGTTGATACCCTTGGGCGGCCCGACCGGTCCGTCCCGCGCCCTGCGGACGACGTCCCCGACGTCGTCGCCCCACGGCGGCGAGCGCCCGGACCGAGGGCGCAGCCGTCCCCCTCGAAAGGACTCGCCCCATGTGCGGAATCGCCGGCACCTACGGATACGGCGCTGACACCGAGCGGATCGCCCGCCGGATGAGCGGCGCCCTGGCCCACCGCGGTCCCGACGGCGAGGGCCTCTTCGTCGACGGCGAGGCCGGGCTCGCCCACCGGCGCCTGGCCATCATCGACCGCGAGCACGGCGCCCAGCCGATGACCACCGCCGACGGCCGCTACACCATCGTCTACAACGGCGAGACCTACAACTACCTCGAGCTGCGCGCCGAGCTCGAGCAGCTCGGGCACACCTTCCGCACCGACTCGGACACCGAGGTGCTGCTGGAGGCGCACGCCGAGTGGGGCACCGACGCCTACGACCGCTTCAACGGCATGTTCGCCTTCGCGATCCACGACGCGACCACCGGCACCGTCACCCTCGCCCGCGACCACTTCGGCATCAAGCCGCTCTACTACCGCGTGGACCCCGCCTCCGAGGCCGGTGGGGCGCCGAAGGTCGTCTTCGGCTCGGAGATCCGCTCGCTGCTCGCCTCCGGCACCTTCGAGGCCGCGCCGGACGACCGCGCCGTCTACCGCTACCTGAAGTTCCGCGTGCAGGACGACGACTCCCGCACCTTCTTCGCCGGCGTGAACCGCCTGATGTCCGGCGAGGTGCTCGAGATCCGCCCCGACGGCACCGAGGTGCGCTCCTTCACCCGGCTGAAGGAGGAGCTGCGCGAGATCGCCGCGCGCCCCAGCCGTCCCTACGACCAGTCGGTCGTGGACGAGTACCGCGAGCGCTTCCAGGACTCCGTGCGGATGCGCCTGCAATCCGAGGTCCCCGTCGGCACCTCCCTCTCCGGCGGGCTGGACTCCTCCGCCGTCGCCGCCGTGATCGCGCGCCAGCTGCGCGAGCGGCCCGAGGACGAGGGCTACGAGGCGGTCGGCTCCCGCCAGAACACCTTCTCCGCCGTATTCCCGAACTCCTCCAACGACGAGGAGCGCTACGTCGACGCGCTGCTGGACGAGAACCGCGGCCAGATTACGGCCCACAAGATCCACCCGCAGCCCGCGGCGTTCCTCGAGGACCTCCACGACTTCGTGCGCACCCAGGAGGAGCCGATCATCTCGACCGGCCCCTACGCGCAGTACGCCGTGATGCGCGAGGCCAGCCAGCACATCACCGTGCTCCTGGACGGGCAGGGCGCCGACGAGATGATGGCCGGATACAACCCGTACTTCTACGTCTACCTGCGCCAGCTGCGCCGCCAGAAGCGGTTCAAGGAGCTCGCCTCCGAGGTGGTCGGCTCCCGCGACATCCTCCGCAAGCTCGCCCGCACCAAGTTCTCCGGCCGCACCTCCGTGCCGATGGAGGCGCTGCTGAACTCCGGTTTCGTCGCCGAGCACAGCGGCGAGAAGGTCACCTCCGTCCAGGACGACCTCAAGGAGCGCCTGCTCGAGGACACCTTCCGCTCCTCCCTGCCCTCGCTGCTGCGCTACGAGGACAAGAACACGATGCGCTTCAGCATCGAGGGGCGCGTCCCCTTCGTCGACAAGGAGCTGCTGAAGTTCCTGTTCTCCCTCGACGAGTCCGCGATCATCCACGACGGCTGGAACAAGCGGATCCTGCGCGAGGCGATGGACGGGATCCTCCCCGACATGATCTCCAAGCGCCGCAACAAGATCGGCTTCACCACCCCCGAGGGGGAGTGGTTCCGCTCGATCGCGCCGCAGCTGCGGGACGTCTTCGCCTCCGCGTCCTTCGCCTCCCGGCCCTACTTCGACGCGCCGAGCGTGCTCGCGCTGTTCGACGACTACATCGCCCATCCGGAGAACCACGGCACGCTGATGTTCTGGCGCCTGCTGAACGTCGAGCTGTGGATGCGCACCTTCTTCGACGACGCCGAGGGCGCCACCCGCGCGCTCGGCGGCTCGGCCGACGAGGCCGCGCTCGCCGCCGCGCCGGCCCCCGCCGCCGTCGCCGCGGAGCCCGCGGCCGAGGAGGAGGTCGTGCCCAAGAGCGACTACGTCGCCAACGAGGGCAAGCAGCTCGACCTCGTCTCCGAGGTCGACGGCCGCACCTGGCGCCGCCTGCCGCTGCAGACCGCGCTGGTCGCCCGCGGCGACGACGCCGAGCGGATCGCCCGCGAGCGGGTCGAGGCCTTCGCCTCGGCCCTGCCGGGCGGCGTCGTCCCCGACGGCGCGCCCTGGTACTTCGTGATCAGCGAGAAGATCATCGCGATCACGCAGGGCCGCTCCTGGTTCACCTGGGAGATCAGGCCCCGCCGCTCCGCCAAGGTGCTCAGCCGCTTCGTCTCCCGCACCCCGGCCGGCATCGGCCTGGGCGACCCGACCACGATGGAGCTCGCGATCCGCGAGGTGGGGCTCCCGCGCGTCGTGGCCGCCTCCGCCGTCGGCGCCGCGGGCAAGGTCGTCGGCAGGCGCGGCCTGTTCTACGAGGTCGTCGGCGCGAACGTGCGCGCGATCGACGGGCCCACCCCGTACTCCGCCTTCCCCTCGAACGTCTCCGCGAAGCTCCCGCCCAAGGACCCGGACGCGGTCGCCGCGCGGATCTCCGCCGCGATCCGCGGCGCGGACATCCCCGCCGCGCTGCGCGACGGCTTCGTCGGCACGGTCGTGATGGACGCCAATGACATCGGCCGCAACGTGCTGGGCTCGGACGTGCCCACCACGAACGAGGTGCTCGAGGCGACCTTCGCCGACAACCCCCTCGGCCAGGGCCGCCAGCGCACGCCGCTGGCGATCCTCGTCGACCTCGGCGGCGCGGACCGGCGCTGAGGAGGTCGCGGCGGCGGGCCCTCGCCCCGCCGCCGCCCGCCGCGCCGCCGGAGCCCGCCGCGGCACGATGCCGACGGACCCGCCGCGTGCCGGCACGGCACGGGGCACGGCCAGCCCCTGCACTAGGATCCGGGCAGCAGCACTTCCCCTGGAGGAGACCATGAGCAGCACCGACCAGCGCCCTGCGCGACCGTTCGGCGCGGTGGGGACCGCGATGGTCACCCCGCTGAGCGAGGACGGCCACCGCGTCGACCTCGACGCGGCCCAGTCGCTCGCCGCCCACGTCGTCGAGCACGGCCACGACCTCGTCGTCGTCTCCGGCACGACGGGGGAGGCGCCCACCCTCACCGACGTCGAGAAGATCGACCTGGCCCGCGCCGTGGTCGAGGCCGTCGGCGACGAGGCGACCGTGGTCGCCGGTGTCGGCACCTACGACACCGCCCACTCGATCGACCTCGCCCGCGCGCACGCCGAGGTCGGCGTCGACGGGCTGCTCGTGGTCACTCCCTACTACTCCAAGCCCTCCCAGGCCGGGGTCGTCTCGCACACCACCGCGATCGCGGACTCCACCGACCTGCCGGTGATGCTCTACGACATCCCCGGCCGCGCCGGGATCCCGCTGGCGCTGGAGACCCTGCTGCGCCTGGCGGAGAACCCGCGCATCGTCGCGGTGAAGGACGCCAAGGCCGACCTCCAGCAGGCCTCCCTCGTCATGGCGCAGACCGACCTCGTCTACTACTCCGGCGAGGACGCGCTGAACCTGCCCTGGCTGACGCTCGGCGCGGCCGGCATGGTCTCCGTGGTCAGCCAGATCGCCGGCGACATCGAGCGGGAGATGGTCGAGGCGGTGGACCGCTCCGACCTGCCCGCCGCCCTCGAGGCCCATCGCCGGCTCGTGCCCGTGGTCGAGGCGATCATGAACCGCATGCCCGGCGCGGTCGCCGCGAAGGCCGCGCTGCACCTGCAGGGCGTGCTGCCGCACGCCGCGATGCGCGGGCCGCACCTGCCCGCCGACGCCACCCAGCTGCGCGAGCTCTCCGCCGCGCTGGACGCCGCCGGCCTGCTCTGACCCGATCCGCCCGAGTGCCGAGGAGACCCAGATGACCGCCGCCTTCACCGACCGTCTCCCCGCACCGCCCGAGCTCGCCCCGGGCACGCTGCGGATCACGCCGCTGGGCGGCCTCGGCGACGTGGGCCGCAACATGAGCGTCCTCGAGTACGAGGGCCGCCTGCTGATCGTCGACTGCGGGGTGCTCTTCCCCGAGGAGTCCCAGCCCGGGGTGGACCTGATCCTGCCGGACTTCGACATGCTCGAGGACCGGCTCGACGACGTCGCCGCGATCGTGCTCACCCACGGGCACGAGGACCACATCGGCGCCGTGCCCTACCTGCTGCGGCGCAAGCCCGACATCCCGCTGGTGGGCAGCCAGCTGACCCTCGCCTTCATCGAGGCGAAGCTGCGCGAGCACCGCATCCGTCCCTTCACCCTCGCCGTCGCGGAGGGGCAGAGCGAGAGCTTCGGCCCCTTCGACTGCGAGTTCGTGGCCGTGAACCACTCGATTCCCGACGCGCTCGCGGTGCACGTGACCACCCCCGCCGGGACCGTGCTGCACACCGGCGACTTCAAGATGGACCAGCTCCCGCTCGACGGGCGGATCACCGACCTGCGCGCATTCGCCCGCCTCGGCGAGGCCGGGGTGGACCTGTTCATGACCGACTCCACCAACGCCGAGGTCCCCGGCTTCACCGTCGGCGAGCAGGAGATCGGCCCGGTGCTGAAGGGGATCTTCGCCCGCGCGCGGCAGAAGATCGTCGTGGCCTCTTTCTCCAGTCACGTCCACCGCGTCCAGCAGGTGCTCGACGCCGCCGCGGCGCACGGGCGGAAGGTGGCCTTCGTGGGCCGCTCGATGGTGCGGAACATGGGCATCGCCGCCGAGATGGGCTATCTCCGCGTCCCCGAGGACACGCTCGTCGACGCCAGGCGCATCGACTCCCTGCCCGATGAGCAGGTGGTGCTGATGTGCACCGGCAGCCAGGGCGAGCCGATGGCGGCGCTGGGCCGGATCGCGAACCGCGACCACCGCGTCTCCGTCGGCCCCGGCGACGTGGTCATCCTCGCCTCCTCCCTCATCCCCGGCAACGAGAACGCGGTCTTCCGCGTGGTCAACGGGCTGATGGCGCTCGGCGCCGAGGTGGTCCACAAGGGCAGCGCCAAGGTCCACACCTCCGGGCACGCCAGCGAGGGCGAGCTGCTGTACTGCTACAACATCGTGCGGCCGAGGAACGTCATGCCGATCCACGGCGAGGTCCGCCACCTCATCGCCAACGGCCGCATCGCCGAGGCCACCGGCGTGCCGCGCGAGCGCGTGGTCCTCGCCCGCGACGGCCAGGTCGTGGACCTGAAGGACGGGATCGCCCAGGTGGTCGGGGAGATCCCCAACGGCTACGTGTACGTGGACGGCTCGAGCGTCGGCGAGATCTCCGAGGCGGACCTCAAGGACCGCCGCATCCTCGGCGACGAGGGGTTCATCTCCCTGTTCGCGGTCGTGAACTCCGAGACCGGGGCGCTGATCGCGGGACCCGAGATCCACGCCCGCGGCGTCGCCGAGGACGACGCGGTCTTCGACCGGCTCCGGCCCGACATCGTCAAGGCCCTCGAGCAGGCGGTCGCCGACCAGGCCGACCGCCGCGACACCTACCAGCTGCAGCAGGTCATGCGGCGGGTCGTCGGCCGCTACGTCGGCCAGCGGCTGCGCAGGCGTCCCATGATCATCCCGGTGGTCGTCGAGGCCTGAGCCTCCCGCGTCCCGCCGAGCCGGACACGTGCCCGCGGCGTGCGCCGGGGGCGGAACCCCTGTCGGCGGCGTGATCCGCACCCCGCGGGACCGGATCGCGCGGGTCGCCTCCCGGGCCGGGCGGGGGCCGGAATGTACCATCGGGACCATGGCGACACGTACGTCTTCCCCCGCACGTGCGTCGAAAGGCTCGTCCCGCTCCTCGGCCCCCGGCAGCTCCCGGACCCGCGGAGCCGCGGCGAACGACCCCTCGACGCTCCCTCTGCCGGTGCGCGCAGTGCGCTCCGGCTATCTGGCGATCGCCCGCATGGTCGGCGGCATGGTCCGCGGCATCGGGGTGCAGCGCTGGGAGGTCGAGCCCGAGCAGCGTCGCGACGGCTACGCGCTGTTCCTGATGCTCATCGCGGTGCTCGTCGCCGTGGTCGAGTGGTGGCAGTCCAGCGGCCCCGTGCTCGGCGCCGTGCACACCGTGGTCGCCGGCACCTTCGGGATCTCCTCCATGGTGATCCCGCTGCTGGCCGCCGGCTGGTCGCTGCGCATGTTCCGCCGCCCCGACCAGGTGCGCGCCAACACCCGCATCTCGATCGGGATCGCCGTGCTGCTCACCGCGATCTCCGCCATCGCCTCGGTCTCGGCGCGCCTGCCCGCCCCGGCCGACGGCATCGACGCCCTCGCCCGCGGCGGCGGCGTGCTCGGCTATCTCGCGGCCGCGCCGCTCGAGGCGCTGCTGCCGCCGCTGGCCGTCGTGATCATCCACTCCGCCCTGATCGCCTTCGGCATCCTCGTGCTCACCGCGACGCCGGTCGAGTCGATCCCCTCCCGCCTGCGCGGCGTGTACGACGTGATGGTCGGCCGCAGCGAGGAGGAGGACGAGGAGCGCATCGCCTTCGGCCTGCGCCCGCGCCGCGTCGACCCGGCCGTGCACGAGCAGGAGACCGCGGCCCAGCCCGCCGCCCGCACCCGTCGCCGCACCCGCAAGGAGAAGGCGGAGGCCGCGGAGGCCGAGCGGGACCACGAGGCGTTCGGCTACGCCGGCGACGAGGCCTTCGAGCAGGGCGTGGCCGAGGAGGGCCGACCCGGCGGGAAGAAGCCGGGTCGCGCCGGCAAGGGCGCGAAGTCCGCGAAGACCGGTCCCGCGGGCCCCCGACGCGGCGCCCCGGAGGACGCGACCGAGGTCTTCGACGTGGTCGAGGACGAGAACCAGCGCGCCAAGACCTTCCCCACCGGCGACGAGGCGCCCACCGCGGCGCTGCCCGCCAAGGGGGCCCGCGGCGGGGACCGCACCACCCCCGTGCCCGAGAAGAAGGTGCCCGCCGCCGCGGCGGCGGCCCCGGAGAAGACCGAGGACGCCGCGGAGCTGGTGCATCCGCCGATGGGCGACCTGCCCCGCGCGGGCGAGCAGCTCGAGCTCGCCGGCGACGTCGTCTACACCCTCCCGGAGTCCTCCTTCCTGCTCGAGGGCCCCCCGCACAAGTCCCGCTCCGAGGCCAACGACCAGGTGGTCAGGGCGCTCGAGGAGGTCTTCGAGCAGTTCAAGGTCGCCGCCGAGGTGGTGGGCTTCTCCCGCGGCCCGACGGTCACCCGCTACGAGGTCGAGCTCGAGCCCGGCACCAAGGTCGAGAAGGTCACGGCGCTGGACAAGAACATCGCCTACGCGGTCGCGAGCTCGGACGTGCGCATCCTCTCGCCGATCCCCGGCAAGAAGGCGATCGGCATCGAGATCCCCAACACCGACCGCGAGACCGTCGCGCTCGGCGACGTGCTGCGCAGCCAGGTCGCCCGCCGCAACGAGCACCCGCTGGTGATGGGCGTGGGCAAGGACGTCGAGGGCGGCTACGTCGTCGCGAACCTCGCCAAGATGCCCCACCTGCTGGTCGCGGGCGCCACCGGCGCCGGCAAGTCCAGCTTCGTCAACTCGATGATCACCTCGATCCTCATGCGCGCCACCCCGGAGGAGGTGCGGATGGTGCTGGTGGATCCCAAGCGCGTGGAGCTCACCATCTACGAGGGCATCCCGCACCTGATCACCCCGATCATCACCAACCCGAAGAAGGCCGCCGAGGCGCTCGAGTGGGTCGTCAAGGAGATGGACGCCCGCTACGACGACCTCGCCGCCTTCGGGTTCAAGCACATCGACGACTTCAACAAGGCCGTGCGCGCCGGGGAGGTGCAGGTCCCCGCCGGCAGCGAGCGGCGCCTGGCCCCCTACCCGTACCTGCTGGTGGTCGTCGACGAGCTCGCGGACCTCATGATGGTCGCCCCCCGCGACGTCGAGGCCTCGATCCAGCGCATCACCCAGCTCGCCCGTGCCGCGGGGATCCACCTGATCCTCGCCACGCAGCGCCCGAGCGTCGACGTGGTCACCGGCATCATCAAGGCGAACGTGCCCAGCCGGCTCGCCTTCTCGACCTCCTCCCTGCAGGACTCCCGCGTCATCCTCGACACGCCCGGCGCGGAGAAGCTCATCGGCCAGGGCGACGCCCTGTTCCACCCGATGGGCAAGGCGAAGCCGATGCGCGTCCAGGGCGCCTGGGTCAACGAGTCGGAGATCCACAAGGTCGTCGACCACGTCAAGACGCAGATGACGCCGAACTACCGCGAGGACGTCACCGTCGTCGCGGAGAAGAAGCAGATCGACGACGACATCGGCGACGATCTCGAGGTGCTGCTGCAGGCCGCGGAGCTCGTGGTCACCACGCAGTTCGGCTCGACCTCCATGCTGCAGCGCAAGCTGCGCGTCGGCTTCGCGAAGGCGGGCCGGCTGATGGACCTGCTCGAGTCCCGCGAGATCGTCGGCCCCTCCGAGGGATCCAAGGCCCGCGACGTGCTCGTCCACCCCGACGAGCTCGGCACCGCGATCGCCCGCATCCGCGGGGAGGAGGCCCCGAGCGGGGAGGGCGACGAGCCCTACGGCGCCGACCAGGCCGTGGACCTCGAGCCCGAGCCGACCGAGCCCGTCGGCGAGGGGAGTGCCGACCGGTACGGCAGCGACCCGCTCGCCGACGACGGCACCGAGCCCGCCGTCGACTACTACGACGAGGACGACGAGGAGAGCGAGGACGCCTGGAGCCTCACCGGCCGCTGAGCGTCCCGCCCCCGTCCTTCCCTCGTATCCCGTCCCGCCGCACCCCAGGAGCACCGATGACCACGAAGCCCGAGGCCGAGGTCCCGCTGTGGAACATCGCCAACATCCTCACCCTGCTGCGCTGCGTCATGGTGCCGCTGCTGGTGGTGCTCGCGATCCTCTACCCGGACACCGTGCCGGGCCGACTGCTCGTCGCCGCGGTGTTCGTCCTGGCGATGATCACCGACTTCGTCGACGGGCACCTCGCCCGCAGCCGCAACCTGATCACCGACTTCGGCAAGATCATGGACCCGATCGCGGACAAGGCGATCACCGGCGCGGCGCTGATCATGCTCTCCGTGTGGGAGTACGTCCCCTGGTGGATGACCGTGCTGATCCTGGTGCGCGAGATCGGCATCACCGTCATGCGCTTCACCATCCTGAAGTACGGGGCGCTGCCGGCGAACATGGCCGGCAAGGCGAAGACGATGGTGCAGTCCATCGCGATCACCTTTTGCCTCATCCCCTTCGAGCTGTGGTGGTCCCCGGCGCGCTGGATCGGCCTGGCCCTGGTGCTGCTGGCCGTGGTGCTGACCGTGTGGTCCGGCCTGGTGAACCTCAAGGACGGCCTGCGCCTGCGCCGCGAGGCGCTCTCGGCGGGAACCGGGCAGGCGTGAGCGGGACCCCCGCCGCGGTGATCGACGCCGCCGCGGTGATCGACGCGGCACGCGAGCGCGGCTGGTCGCTCGCGACCGCCGAGTCGCTCACGGCCGGCGCGGTCGTGGCCCGACTGGTCGACGTGCCCGGGGCGAGCGATGTCGTCGCCGGGGGAGCGGCCTGCTACTCCTACTCGGCGAAGACCCGAGTGCTCGGCGTGGACGCCGGGCTGCTCGAGCGCACCGGCGCGGTGACCGCGGAGGTCGCCGCCGCGATGGCCGAGGGCGCGCAGCGGCTGTACGACGCCGACCTTGCCGTCTCCACGACCGGAGTGGCCGGCCCCGGCCCCGACGCGCGAGGTGTGCCGGAGGGCACGGTGCACCTCGGGATCGCCCGACGCGGCGGTCCCGCCCGCACCCGTGAGGTCCGTCTCAGCGGCGGGAGAGCCGAGATCCGGGCCCTCGCCGTCCAGGAGGCCCTTGCCGAGCTCGCCGCCGAGCTCGCCGATCCGTCCGAGTCCTGATCAGCCGGGGACGACGCGGTCCTCTCCTCCCCGACGTCCACCGTGCACATCTCCAGCGAACCCTCGGACGTGGCCCACTACACTCTGGGGAACACTCTCGCGGGAGGACGCGTTGGGCTCCATGTGATGACGACGACGTACCGCATCCCAGAGGTGCATGAGAAGTTCATCCAGAGTCAGAGGAAGGGAGGAAGGTCCATGATCCTGTTCCGTCAGGAGCTGGGGGACGTGCTGCGCGATGCGCGCCGTGCCCAGGGCCGCACGCTGCGGCAGGTGTCCTCCGACGCGCGCGTCTCGCTGGGCTATCTCAGCGAGATCGAGCGCGGGCAGAAGGAGGCCTCCAGCGAGCTGCTCGTCTCCGTGACCGACGCCCTCGGTCTCCCGCTGTCCTTCGTGCTGCGCGAGGTCTCCGACCGCATCGCGGTCGCCGAGCGCGTGACGATCCCGGACACCGTCCCCGAGGGCCTCGCCGACGGCACCGCGCCGCTGGTCGGCGCCAGCTGAGGTGCGGCGCAGCGAGTTCGCGGAGCTGGCCGATCACATGTTCGGCCCCGCGCTGGCCCGCACCTACACCCACGACCTCGTGCTCGAGGAGGTCGGCGGCCTGACCGCCGCCGAGGCCCTCGAGCACGGGGTCGCCGTGCGTGCGGTGTGGACCGCGCTGTGCGAGGCGATGGAGGTCCCCGAGTCCGCCCGCTGGGAGATCCCCGTCGAGCAGCGACGACGCTGACATCCAGCTGGGGCCGGCGCCGCCGCCGGTCCGGCCTCGCTCCCGCTCGGAGCGCCGCACCCACTGTGCCCCGCCCCCGGCCGTCGGGACCGTTCGCCGGGCGGTCCCCGGATCACTGCGGAACGCGCGGCGCGACACGCCCGCGACCGACTTGAGTTCGAACGTCTGTTCGGTAGTCTGTGTTCGTCGGTCCCCGGGCATCGTGCCCGCCTCAGCACCTCTCCTCCCCACTGCCCCGTCATCCACAGGGGCTGCGGGGCAGCGGCGAATGTCGGGGTCGGCGCCTACTGTGGCCGCAAGGTCACCACGTCGGCTCACCCGGCCCTCAGGAAGGAACACCCCATGGCTGCATCGAAGTCCGCCACCAAGTCCACCGCGAAGGATCGCGGCTCCTCCCTCGACAACGCCCTCGCCCAGATCGACCGCCAGTTCGGCAAGGGATCGATCATGCGGCTCGGCGACGACACCCGCCCGCCCGTCGAGGTCATCCCCACCGGCTCGGTCGCGCTGGACGCCGCCCTCGGCGTCGGCGGCCTGCCCCGCGGCCGCATCGTCGAGATCTACGGTCCGGAGTCCTCGGGCAAGACCACCGTCGCCCTCCACGCGGTCGCCAACGCGCAGCGCAACGGCGGCATCGCCGCGTTCATCGACGCCGAGCACGCGCTGGACCCCGAGTACGCCAAGAAGCTCGGCGTGGACACCGACGCCCTGCTGGTCTCCCAGCCGGACACCGGCGAGCAGGCTCTCGAGATCACCGACATGCTGATCCGCTCCGGCGCGCTGGACATCGTCGTGGTCGACTCCGTCGCCGCGCTCGTGCCCAAGGCCGAGATCGAGGGTGAGATGGGCGACTCCCACGTCGGCCTCCAGGCCCGTCTCATGTCGCAGGCGCTGCGCAAGCTCACCGGCGCGCTGTCCTCCTCGGGCACCACCGCGATCTTCATCAACCAGCTGCGCGAGAAGATCGGCGTCTTCTTCGGCAGCCCCGAGACCACCACCGGCGGCAAGGCGCTGAAGTTCTACGCCTCGGTCCGCATGGACATCCGCCGCATCGAGACCCTGAAGTCCGGCTCCGACGCCGTCGGCAACCGCACCCGCGTCAAGGTCGTCAAGAACAAGATGGCCCCGCCCTTCAAGCAGGCCGAGTTCGACATCCTCTACGGCGAGGGCATCTCCCGCGAAGGCGGCCTGATCGACCTCGGCGTGGAGCACGGAGTGGTGCGCAAGTCCGGTGCCTGGTTCACCTACGAGGGCGACCAGCTGGGGCAGGGCAAGGAGAACTCGCGCCAGTTCCTCAAGGACAACCCCGATCTCGCGGCGGAGATCGAGGAGAAGATCCTGCGCACCCTCGGGGTCGGGAAGTACGCCGCGGAGCAGGCGGCGCCCGAGACGGAGATCGGGGCCGAGGACGTGCTGGGCGAGGACGAGTTCCTCGACGAGGACGTCCCCGCCACCATCTGAGCGATGACTCCTCGGCATCACCCCGGCGGCGCCGGCGACCAGCAGGTCGTCGGCGCCGCCGGCGTCCCCGCACGGTCCGCGGGCGCGGCCCCGCACGCTGCCCGGTCCGTGCCTCGCTCCCGGGGCTCGAGCTCACCGGAGGGGGAGGCCCCCGCCCGGCGCCCGCACCCTGCGCAGCAGGTGACCGAGCAGCTCGCCGCGCGCACCCGCGAGATCCTCGAGCGGCCCCGTCCCGAGGAGAGCGAGGAGCAGCGCGCCCGCGAGAAGGCGGTCGTGCACGAGTGCCGCTACCTGATGCGTCTGCTGTCCACGCGGCGCCGCTCCGAGGGCGAGATGCGCGGCCGCCTCGCCGAGCGGGAGGTGCCCGCGGACGTCGCCCACGAGGCGATGGCCCGGATCGCCCGCGCCGGCCTGATCGACGACGCCGCCTTCGCCCGCGACTGGGTCCAGCAGCGTCGCTCCCTGCGCGCGCTCGGCGACGAGGCGCTGCGCCGCGAGCTCGAGGCCCGGCGCGTCGACGCCGAGCTGATCGAGGCCGCCCTCTCGGACGGGCAGAGCGACGAGGAGCAGCGCTGCCGCGAGCTGGTCCGCTCCCGCATCGACCACCGCGACCGGGAACGGCTGCGCGAGGAGCGCGACGGCAGCCACCGCCGCCGGCTCTCCCGCCGGCTCGATGCGCTCCTGACCCGCAAGGGCTATCCCGGTGATCTGGCCGTCCACGTGATCGCGGGGGAGCTGCGCGCCGCCGCCGAGGACCCCGCCGCCTGAGCTCGGACGGCGGTCCGAGGCCGGCGTGCCGGGGGCAGTCCATCGCGCTGCCCCGGTCAGGGGATCGGGGGAGTGCCCACCGCCCGGGCCGGGGCGCGACGGGCGAAGCTGCTTCGGCGCTGCACCCACACCGCCAGGCGCGACAGGCTGATGTTCAGCGCGATGTACACCGCCGCGCCCACGGTCAGCAGCGGCAGCAGGTACTGCGCATTGGTCAGCGCGTCCGCCACCCGGCTCACGCTGCGCAGCAGCTCCGCGTAGCCGACGATGTAGCCGAGCGAGGAGTCCTTCACCAGCACCACGCCCTGGGCGATCAGCGAGGGCATCATCATCTGCACCGCCTGCGGCAGCTGGATGTCCCGGTAGGTGAGGAAGGACCCCATCCCCAGGGACTCCGCCGCCTCCGTCTGCCCCTTCGGCAGCGCCGCGATCCCAGCCCGCAGGATCTCCGCGAACACCGCCGCGTTGTAGAGCGTCAGACCGAACACCACCGCGATCAGCTGCGTCGCCCCCGGCAGCACGAGGATCCCGAAGAACATCACCAGCACCACGGGAAGGCCGCGGAGGAACTCCGTCACGGCGACGACGGCCCAGCGCACCGGCGCGAAGGGCGAGGAGCGCAGGGAGACGAGCACGAGCGCGAGCAGCGCCGCGAGCGGCAGCGCGATCGCCGCGGCGATCAGGGTGTTGAGCAGGCCGCGGAACACCGCCTGCCATACATGGCGGGTCTCGTAGCCGGAGAAGTTCGTCGGCACGTCCACGAGCACCAGCCAGCGTTCGTTGAACGCCCCGTTGCGGGCGAGGAGGGCCACGACGCCGCCGATCACCAGGATCAGGACGAGGGCGAGCACGATCGAGATGCGTCGCTCCCGGGCCCTCTCCTCGGGGCCGGCGACGTCGTAGAGCACGGGGCCGCTGCTGCTCATCGGGCGAACGCCACCTTCCGTTCGAGGCGCCCGGCCAGCTGGCCGAGCGGGATGCAGATCACCAGGTAGAACAGGGCCACGCCGAGCAGGATCGCGATCACGTCGGCCGAGTACACGTTGGTCAGGCGCCGGGACATGGCGAACAGCTCGAACACGCCGAAGGCACCGGCCACCGAGGTGTTCTTCACCAGTGCGATGAGCACGCTGATCAGCGGCGGGATGGCGGTGCGGAACGCCTGGGGGAGCACCACGATCAGGAGGTTCTGCCGGAACGACATCCCCAGCGAGCGCGCCGCCTCCGCCTGGCCCACCGCCACGGAGTTGATGCCCGAGCGCACCGCCTCCGCCACGAAGGCCGAGGTGTAGCAGGTCAGAGCGATCGTCGCGGCGGTGCGGTAGTCGAAGGCGAAGCCGATCGACGGGGTGACGAAGACGAAGAAGAAGAAGACGATCGTCAGCGGAGTGTTGCGCAGGAACTCCGTGTACGCGGTGGCGGCCAGACGCAGGGGGCGGTACGGGGAGACCCGCAGTCCGGCCACGACCGTGCCGAGCACGAGGGAGAGCAGGCCGGAGACCAGCGCGAGCGACAGCGTCGTGCTGAACGCGGTCCACAGCATCTCGCGCTCGATGACGAACGTTCCCATGGAGGCTCCTGGCGGGGATGTCGGTGCGCGCGGGGAGTCGGCGCGGTGCTCGGGGCGGGGCGGGGCCCCGGCGGGTGCGGTGCTCTCGGGCGAGGCCGGAGGAGACCGGACCCCGCCGGGCGGGATGCGGCGAGGTGGAGCGGACGGACCGGGGCGCGGGCCGGGCGGGCCCGCGCCTCCGGGGATCAGTACCGGTCGACGGCGGGCGGATCCGGGGTGGGCAGCACCGCCCCGGCGGTTCCTTCCCAGGCCTCCGCCCAGGTGCCGTCCTCGTAGGCGGCCTCGAGGGTGTCGTTGAGGAAGGTGCGGAAGTCGTCGTCGCCCTTGGCCAGGCCCACCCCGTAGGGCTCTTCGGTGAAGGTCTCGCCGTCGTTCACGAGCTTGAGGTTGTCCGGATCGGACTCCACGAAGCCCGCGAGGATGACGTTGTCGGTGGTGACCACGTCGACCTGGCCGTTGATGAGGGCGGTGACGCAGTTGGAGTAGGTGTCGAAGTTGACCAGCTCCGCGTCGGGGTGGTTGTCGAGGATGTACTGCGCCGGGGTGGAGCCCTCGACCGAGGCGACCTTCTTCCCGGCCAGGGAGTCCTCGCCGGTGATGTCCTCGTTGTCCACCAGCACCATCAGCGCCTGACCGGCGACGTAGTAGGGCCCGGCGAAGTCGATGACCTCCTTGCGGGTGTCGTTGATGGTGTAGGTCGCGACCACCAGGTCCACCTGCCCGTTCTCGATGAACGGCTCGCGGTTGGCGGAGACGGTCTCGACCCACTCGATGTTCCCCGCCTCGATGCCGAGCGCGCCGGCGAGGATCTTCCCGATCTCGACGTCGAAGCCGACGGGCTCGCCATCGGGTCCGGCCAGGCCGAACAGGGGCTGGTCGAACTTGGTGCCGATCGTGATCTTCCCGGCCTCGGCGAGGGCGGCCATGGTCGAGCCCTCGGCGAAGGAGGAGGCGTCGACCTCGGCGGCTTCGGGCTCGCCCCCTCCGGTGCCGCCGCAGGCGGCGAGGCCGAGGGCCGTGGCGGCCCCGACGGATCCGGTGAGGAAGAGACGACGGTTCAGGGGGCTGGCCATGATGTTCTCCTTGCGTCGGGTGCTGCGGGATCGGGGACGGACGGCGGCGGTGCCGTCCGTGTCGGAGCGGTCGGGAGGAGCGGCGGGGCGGATCTCGGGAGCGACGGCGGGACCGCGCTCAGTGGTGGAGGATCTTGCCGAGGAAGTCCTTCGCGCGGTCGGTCTCGGGGGAGGAGAAGAACGCCTCGGGCTCGCGCACCTCGACGATGCGGCCGGAGTCCATGAACACCACCCGGTCCGCGGTGCGGTGGGCGAAGCCCATCTCATGGGTCACCACGATCATCGTCATCCCCTCCTTGGCGAGGTCGGTCATCACCTCGATGACCTCGCTGATCATCTCGGGGTCCAGCGCGGAGGTCGGCTCGTCGAAGAGCATCACCTTGGGCTTCATGGCCAGCGAGCGTGCGATCGCGACGCGCTGCTGCTGGCCGCCGGAGAGCTGGGCGGGGAGCTTGTCGGCCTGATCGGCGACCCCCACCCGCTCCAGCAGCGCCATGGCCTCCTTCTCGGCCTGCGCCCGCGGGACGCCCTTGACCTTGATCGGGGCGACGCTCACGTTCTGCAGCACGGTCTTGTGGGCGAAGAGGTTGAAGGACTGGAACACCATCCCCACCTCGGAGCGCAGCGCGGCGAGGCCCTTGCCGGAGGTGGGCAGCACGGTCCCGTCGATCCGGATCTCACCCTCGTCGATCGTCTCGAGCCGGTTGATGGTGCGGCACAGGGTCGACTTGCCCGAGCCGGAGGGCCCCAGCACCACCACGACCTCGCCCGCGGCGACCTCGAGATCGATGTCCTTGAGCACGTGCAGGTCCCCGAAGTGCTTCTGCACCCCGGAGAGCTGGACGAGGGGCCGTGGCGCGGCGTCGTCGCCGCTCACGGGACCGGGCGTGGCGTGTGTCATACCGGAACGCTAGGGCACCATCCCGCATCCCCCGAGCGGCGAGGGCCCACCGTCATGATCTTGTGACCTTGGCCGGAGGGGCGGGACGCGCCGATGGGGGAGGGATCACCCCGTCCGCGGCAGGGGCCGAGCGCGCGTCGCGCCGTACCCTGGATCCACTATGTCTCTCACCGCCCCCGCCCCGCAGCGCGGCACCTACCAGGTGCGCACCTTCGGCTGCCAGATGAACGTGCACGACTCCGAGCGCCTCACCGGCATGCTCGAGGACTCCGGCTACAGCGCCGCGCCGAAGGACGCCGATCCGCGCCGCGGCGAGGTCGACGTGATCGTGTTCAACACCTGCGCGGTCCGGGAGAACGCGGACAACAAGCTCTACGGCACCCTCGGCGGGCTCCGCCCCGGCAAGGACGCGAACCCGGGGATGCAGATCGCCGTCGGCGGCTGCCTCGCGCAGAAGGACCGCGCCGCGATCGTCGAGCGCGCCCCGTGGGTCGACGTCGTCTTCGGCACACACAACATCGGCTCGCTGCCGGTGCTGCTGGACCGCGCCCGCCACAACGCCGAGGCGCAGGTCGAGATCCTCGAGTCCCTGGACGTCTTCCCCTCGACGCTGCCCACCCGGCGCGAGTCCGCCTACGCGGCGTGGGTGTCGATCTCCGTGGGCTGCAACAACACGTGCACCTTCTGCATCGTCCCCTCTCTGCGCGGCAAGGAGAAGGACCGCCGCCCCGGCGACGTCCTCGCCGAGGTGCGCGACGTGGTCGACTCCGGCGCGATCGAGGTGACGCTGCTGGGCCAGAACGTGAACTCCTACGGCGGGGAGTTCGGGGACCGGGGCGCCTTCGCGAAGCTGCTGCGGGCCTGCGGCGACGTCGAGGGGCTGGAGCGCGTGCGCTTCACCTCCCCGCACCCTGCGATGTTCACCGACGACGTCATCGACGCGATGGCCGAGACGGACAACGTCATGCCCCAGCTGCACATGCCGCTGCAGTCCGGCTCCGACGACGTGCTGCGCCGCATGAAGCGCTCCTACCGCTCCAAGAAGTTCCTCGGCATCCTGGACCGGGTCCGGGAGCGGATCCCCGAGGCCGCGATCACCACCGACATCATCGTCGGCTTCCCCGGCGAGACCGAGGACGACTTCCAGCGCACCCTCGAGGTGGTCGAGGCCTCCCGCTTCTCCAGCGCCTTCACCTTCCAGTACTCCATCCGTCCCGGCACCCCCGCGGCGACCATGGAGGACCAGGTCCCCAAGGAGGTCGTGCAGGAGCGGTTCGAGCGGCTCGTCGCCCTCCAGGACCGCATCGCCCACGAGGAGAACCTCGCGCAGGAGGGCCGCAGCGTCGAGATCCTCGTCGCCGAGGGCGAGGGGGATCGCGACGCCGAGACCCGCCGCCTCTCCGGCCGCGCCCGTGACCACCGCCTGGTGCACTTCTCCCTGCCGGCGGACCTGCCCGAGGCGCAGCGGCCCCGCCCCGGCGACCTGGTCACCGCCACGGTCACCCATGCCGCGCCGCACTACCTCATCGCCGACAGCGCCCTCGAGGCGGGCGCGCCCCTGCGCGCGGGGGACCCGCGCTTCTCGGTGCGCCGCACCCGCTCCGGCGACGCCTGGGAGGCGGGCGTGCAGGGCCTGGACGCGGGCGGCTCCTGCGGCACCGGCCACGGGGGAGCGGCGCCGGCCGGACCGGTCACCCTCGGGATGCCGAGCCTGCGCCGCGGCTGAGCCGTCGGCGGGAGGCCCCGCCGTCGGCCGCGGCCGACGCCCGACCTGCCCGTCGGTCGCGGCCTGCGCACGCGGACGAGCCGGGGCCCTCGCGAGCGATCGCGAGGGCCCCGGCTCGTGCTGCGCAGGAGGCGGACCTCAGGTGTCGAGGTCGTCGAGCTCGGCGCCGAGGCGCTCCTCCAGACTGTGGAAGAAGGCGATCACGGTGCTGAGCCCGCACTTGATCGCGCTGTCGATCTGGGAGTCGAGGGCGCCGGCGCGGAAGTCCGCGGCCAGTTCGCCGTACACGCCGAGGAGACCCTCGGACTCGCGGCGCACGTAGACCTTCGGCCAGATGCGGTTCATGTTCCACTCGTTGCAGAGCTTGACCATCTCGACCTTGCGCGAGACGTCCACCGAATGGCTCCAGCGGCCGCGGGTCTGCAGCACGCCGAGATCCTCTCCGGTGAGCATGAACTGGAAGCGGTAGTCGTCGAAGCGTGCGCGGACGATCTCCGCGTGCTCATCGTCCTCGACGAAGGCATAGCCATGGCGGGTGAGGCTCTCCTCGAGCCTCGCCATGGTCACAGGGGCCAGACCAGTGGCCGAGTCCGTCCTGACAGGGGACTCGTTCGGTGCAGTCACTTCCCACCTCGGGCGTTGGACGTAGGGCCTGGCAGGCGTGTCCGTGCCAGGATCGCCGATCACCCTACTCCCTCCACCGGGGAACAGGGCAGGGCCCGTGCCCCGGGGAGCCCGGTGACACCTCCCACACGACTACAGTGCGGGCTGTGGAGCACAGCGCGCAGGACCCCGCCCCCGCCTCGGCGGACACTCCGCTGATCGCCGTGGTGGGCGCGACCGCGACGGGGAAGTCGGACCTCGCGATCGCCCTGGCCCGGCAGCTCGACGGCGAGGTGATCAACGCCGACGCCCTCCAGCTGTACCGCGGCATGGACATCGGCACCGCGAAGGTCACCCCCGAGGAGCGCGCCGGGGTGCCCCATCACCTGCTGGACGTCCTCGAGGTCACCGAGGAGGCCAGCGTCTCCGCCTATCAGCGCGACGCGCGCGAGGCCATCGCCGCGATCCGGTCCCGGGGCAGGACCCCGATCCTGGTCGGCGGCTCCGGGCTGTACGTGCGCGCCGTGCTCGACGACATCGAGTTCCCGCCCACCGACGCCGCCCTGCGCGAGCGCCTCGAGCAGCGCATCGCGCAAGAGGGGACGGAGGTGCTGCACCGCGAGCTCGCCGCGAGCGACCCCGAGGCCGCCGGGATCATCGGCCCCCGCGACGCGCGCCGGATCGTGCGCGCCCTCGAGGTCGGCGCCCTCACCGGGCGACCCTTCACCGCCTTCCTGCCCCGCCCCCTGTACGCCGACGCCTCCACCGTGCAGATCGGGCTGCGCCGCGACCGCGCCCTGCTCCACGAGCGGATCGCCGCGCGCGTGGACCTCATGGTCGAGGCCGGCCTGCTCGAGGAGATCCGCGCGCTGCGGGAGAAGGGACTGGACCGCGGACTCACCGCACGCCGGGCGATCGGCTACGAGCAGGGACTGGCCGTGCTCGACGGCACCCTCGAGTGCGCCCAGGCGATCCAGGACACCGTCACCGGCACCCGCCGACTGGTCCGCAAGCAGGACACCTGGTTCCGCCGCGATGCGCGGGTGCACTGGCTCGACGCGGACGAGCACGCGGACGGCGCCCCCCTCCTCACGCGGGCGCTCGCCGTCCTCGAGGCGCAGGACACAGCGGCCGGCGACGCCCGGCCGTAGGCTTCCGCCATGAGCGCACCCCTCGACTTCACCAAGGGCCACGGCACCGAGAACGACTTCGTGATCCTCGACGACCCCGACGGCCGGCTCGAGCTGGACGCCGCCCGCGTCGCCGCGCTCGCCGACCGTCGTGCCGGGATCGGCGGCGACGGCGTGATCCGCGCCGTCCGCTCCCGCGCCGCCGGGATCGACGCCCCTGCCGACGCCCCCGAATGGTTCATGGACTACCGCAACGCCGACGGCTCGATCGCGGAGATGTGCGGCAACGGGGTCCGTGTCCTGGCCGCGCACCTCCAGCGCGCCGGGCACGTGCGCGAGGACCGCTTCGCGATCCTCACCCGCGCCGGCGTGCGCGCCGTCGAGATCCTCGAGCGGCCGACGGGCCCCGGGGCGCCCTGGCAGGTGCGCGTCGGCATGGGCGCTTCCCGCACGCTCCCGGAGGCGCGCGCGGTCGAGATCGCCGGGCTGCGCCTGGACGCGACCGACGTCGACATGGGCAACCCCCACGCGGTCGCCTTCCTGCCCGCGGACGTGGACCTCGACGGCCTCGACCTCTCACGCCGACCCGCCCTGGACCCGGAGCCCGCGGAGGGGGCGAACATCGAGCTGGTCAGCGAGCGCGGTCCGCACCACGTCGCGATGCGCGTCCACGAGCGCGGGGTGGGGGAGACCCGCTCCTGCGGCACCGGCGTCGCCGCCGTCGCGGTCGCCGCGGCGCTGCGCGCCGGGGACGAATCCCGCACGCCGTGGACGGTGGACGTGCCCGGAGGGCGGCTCGAGGTGGGCTGGACCGAGGAGGGGGAGGTCACGCTCAGCGGCCCCGCCCAGCTGGTCGCCGACGGGACGACCCTGCTGAGCGCCTGAGCGGCTGAGCGCCGGCGGACCGGCCGTCTGAGCGGCTGAGCTCTGGTCGCCGGAGCGCGACGGCGGAGCGGGTGCGCTGCCGCCGCCCCGTCAGCTCTCGGGAGCGATCTCCAGCACCCGGAAGCCCTTCGCGCTCGCCGCCTTGCCGACCTCCCGCGCGGGCAGCAGCTCGCCGAGCCAGCGCGCGAGCGGGTCGGCGCCGAGGTTCTTCCCCACCACCAGCGCGGCGGTGCCCGTCGGCTGCAGACGCGCCGTCCACTCGCGCAGGAGCTCGTGCAGCGCCGGCTTCCCGATGCGGATCGGCGGGTTCGACCACAGGGTGTCCACGGCGAGATCCCCGGGGATCTCCTCCGGCGCGAGAACCCGCAGGTTCTCCACGCCCGCGCGGCGCGCGTTCTCGGCGGTGAGCTCGCGGGCGCGCTCGCTGACGTCCACCGCCCACACCTCGACCCCGGGATGCAGCAGCGCCGCCGTCAGGGCGATCGGCCCCCAGCCGCAGCCGAGGTCCACGAGCGTCCCGCCCTCCGGGGGCTCCGCGACCTCGTCGAGCCGGTCCAGCAGCACCGCCGTCGCCTTGTCGAGCCCGTGCCCGCTGAACACGGCGGAGGAGGAGACGAGCTCCAGGTCCCTCCCCGCCAGACGCACGGGGAGCGGGAATCGACGGTCCGGGGCGGAGGGGTTCGCGGTGAAGTAGTGCTCGTCCACCCCCGCAGGATACGGAGCCCCGGCCCTTCACGGCGACGCACGGCGCGGCTCGTGCCCTGATACTGGGCGTCCCTGAGCACAGGGGCGTGATCCGACCGTGATCCGGCTCCGCCCAGCGCAAAATCCCTCGACCCGGCCGACGGGACGTGGGATTCTGGGACGACCCCTTCACCCGACCCAGAGGAGTGCCCCGATCGTGCCCATCGCCTTCCATCCCGAACCCGATTCCGACCTCGACGTCGACGGGACCAGCACGGGAAGGACCGGGGCCGTCGAGCACTCGCCCGCAGCGGAGGACCCCGCACCCGTCGGCCCCCGTCGCGACCCGCTCACCGAGCGGATCCTCTCCCGCGGCGACGCCTCCGTCCAGGCCACCACCTTCTCCTCGGAGGCCGACGGCGAGCAGTACGACCTCGCCGACCGCCAGGCGCTGCGCCGCGTCGCCGGGCTCTCCACCGAGCTCGAGGACGTCTCCGAGGTCGAGTACCGCCAGCTGCGCCTGGAGCGCGTGGTCCTCGCGGGCCTGTACACCAGCGGCAACGCCGACGAGGCCGAGACGAGCCTGCGCGAGCTCGCCGCGCTCGCCGAGACCGCCGGCTCCGAGGTGCTCGACGGGATCCTCCAGCGCCGTGCCCACCCCGACCCCGCGACCTTCCTGGGCAAGGGCAAGGCCGCCGAGCTCGCTGACATCGTCGCCGAGTCCGGGGCGGACACCGTGATCGCCGACGGCGAGCTCGCTCCAGGCCAGCGCCGCGCCCTTGAGGACATCGTCAAGGTCAAGGTCATCGACCGCACCGCCCTGATCCTGGACATCTTCGCCCAGCACGCGAAGTCCAGGGAGGGCAAGGCCCAGGTCGAGCTCGCCCAGCTCGAGTACCTCCTGCCGCGTCTGCGCGGCTGGGGCGAGTCCATGTCCCGTCAGGCCGGCGGCCAGGTGGGCGGCGCCGGGGCCGGTATGGGCTCTCGCGGCCCGGGCGAGACGAAGATCGAGCTGGACCGCCGTCGCATCCGTGACCGGATGGCGAAGCTGCGCCGCGAGATCCGGCTCATGGCCCCCGGACGCGAGGCGCAGCGCGCCGACCGTCGCCGCCACCAGGTGCCGGCCGTCGCGATCGCCGGCTACACCAACGCCGGGAAGTCCTCCCTGCTGAACCGGCTCACCGGCGCCGGGGTGCTGGTCGAGAACGCGCTGTTCGCGACCCTGGACCCGACCGTCCGCCGCGCCACCACCCCGGACGGGCGCGAGTTCACCTTCGCCGACACCGTCGGCTTCGTGCGCCACCTGCCCACGCAGCTGGTCGAGGCGTTCCGCTCGACGCTCGAGGAGGTGGGCGACTCGGACCTGCTCCTGCACGTCGTGGACGCCTCCCATCCCGACCCCGAGGGGCAGGTCACCGCGGTCCGCACCGTGCTCGGCGAGATCGAGGGCTTCGACGTCCCCGAGATCGTCGTGCTGAACAAGGCCGATCTCGCCGCGCCCGAGACCATCGCGCGCCTGCGCAGCCAGGTCGAGGTCAGCGCCGTGGTCTCCGCCCGCACGGTGGAGGGGATCGAGGAGCTGCGCGAGCTGATCGCCGAGCGCCTGCCCCGCCCCGCGGTCGAGGTCGACGTGGTCGTGCCGTACTCCCGCGGCGACCTCGTCTCGCGAGCCCACACCACCGGGGAGGTCCTCGCCGAGGAGCACCTCATGGAGGGCACCCGCGTGCACGCGCTCGTGGACGAGACCCTCGCCGCGGAGATGCGCACCTCGTCCTGAGGCCGCGGTGCCGCGGGGGTCCCGCAGCGGCGGGAGATCGGGCACACCGGGGTGCGCCTCGGCGGGTCCCGGTGCCCGCGCGGATACGCTGATCCGATGACCTCCGCACCCGAGCATCCCGTCGCCCCGGCGGCGGCCGACGTCCCGCTGTCGGACCTGATGGATGCCGCGGTCTCCGCCGTCGGGGGCTCGCCCCGCCCCGGCCAGCAGACGATGGCGGAGGCGGTCGACCTGGCGATGTCCGGCGGCCGGCACCTCCTGGTCCAGGCGGGCACCGGCACCGGCAAATCGCTGGGCTATCTGGTGCCCGCGATGCGGCACGCGCTCGTCACCGGGCGCCCCGTGGTCATCTCCACGGCGACGATCGCGCTGCAGACCCAGATCGTGCGCAAGGACCTGCCGCGACTCGTCGAGGCGCTCGCCCCGCACCTGCCGCGCACCCCCACCTTCGCGCTGCTCAAGGGGCGCGCGAACTATCTGTGCAAGCACAAGATCGCCGGCGGCTACCCGGTCGACATCGAGCCCGGCGCCCTGTTCTCCGAGGCGTCCTCGGACCCCTCCCGCACCGGCGGCGAGAAGCTCGGCACCCAGGTCAAGCGCCTGCGGGAATGGGCGGAGGAGACCGACACCGGGGACCGGGACTCGCTCGAGGACGCCGTCTCGGACCGTGCCTGGCGTCAGGTGTCCGTCACCGGGAACCAGTGCATCGGCACCTCCTGCCCGATGATCCAGGACTGCTTCGCCGAGCGCAGCCGCGAGGTCGCGCGCGAGGTGGACGTGGTCGTGACGAACCATGCGCTGCTCGCGATCGACTCCTTCGACCGCCACGGCATCATCCCCGAGCACGACGTCGTCGTCTTCGACGAGGCCCACGACCTCACCGCCCGGGTCACCAGCGCCGTCACCGAGGTCCTCAACCCCGGCATGCTGCGCGGCGCGGTGCGGGACCTGCGCGGCCTCGGCGTCGCGGCGACCGCGCTGGACGATGCGGGGGAGGAGCTGCGCGCCGCGCTCGAGCTCGCCCCCGACGGGCGCGTGCTCGGAGACCTGCCCGATCAGCTCGCCGATGCCGTCGGCCACGTCCGCGTCGAGGCGCGCACCGCCCACTCGGACGCGAAGGACGCCGGCGACGACTCCTCCGCCGGGGCGCGCAAGACGGTGCGGGCGAACCTGCAGGAGATCATCGACGTGTGCGAGCGCCTGAGCGACCCGGGCGAGGACGACGTCGTCTCCGTCTCCCGCGGGCAGGCGACCGGTCGGGCCTCGCTGCAGGTCGCGCCGCTGAGCGTGGCCGCGGCGATGCGCGGTGCGATCCTCGAGGACCGCACCGCGGTGCTGACCTCCGCGACGCTCGCCCTCGGCGGCCGCTTCGAGCCGGCCGCCGGGGAGGTGGGCCTCGCCCGCCGCGGACGGGTCGCCGAGGCCGAGGTCCCCGCCGCCGAGGACTCCGGGGCCTGGGCGGGCATCGACGTGGGCAGCCCCTTCGACTACCGCCGCCAGGGCATCCTCTACACCGCCCGCCACCTCCCGCAGCCGGGCCGCGACGGCCCCTCCCCGGCGATGCTGGACCACCTCACCGAGCTGGTGGAGGCCTCGCGCGGGGGAGCGCTGTGCCTGTTCTCCTCGCGCCGCGGCGCGGAGATCGCCGCCGAGCACGTCCGTGCACGGCTGGACCTGACCGTCGCGGTGCAGGGCGAGGACTCCATGGCGAACCTCGTGCGCACCTTCCGGGAGGACGAGGACGCGAGCCTGTTCGGCACGCTCACGCTGTGGCAGGGCGTGGACGTCTCCGGCCGCTCGCTGCGCCTGGTCACCATCGACCGGATCCCGTTCCCCCGCCCGGACGACCCGCTGATGTCGGCCCGGCAGGAGCGGATCGCCCAGCACGGCGGCAACGGCTTCATGGCCGTCGCCGGCCAGCACGCCGCGCTGCTGCTGGCCCAGGGGGCGGGGCGGCTGATCCGGCGCGAGACGGATCGCGGGATGGTCGCCGTGCTCGATCCGCGGCTGTCGACCGCGCGGTACGGCTCGTTCCTGCGCGAGTCGATGCCGCCGCTGTGGCCGACGGCCGACCCCGAGGTCGCCCTCGGCGCGCTCCGGAGGCTCGCCGCGGATTCCTGAGGCACGCCGCGGGCTCCTGAGGCTCGCGAGCCCGGGGGCTCAGACGGAGCGCAGCACCGCGACGACCTTGCCGAGGATCTCGGCGTGGTCGCCGAGGATCGGGGCGAAGGCCGGGTTGTGAGGCATCAGCCACACGTGGTCGTCGCGCTGCACGAAGGTCTTCACCGTCGCCTCGCCGTCGATCATCGCCGCGACGATCTCGCCCTTCTCCGCGGTGCTCTGCGAGCGGACCACCACCCAGTCCCCGTCGCAGATCGCGGCATCGATCATCGAGTCGCCGACCACCTGCAGCAGGAAGAGGTCCCCGCCGCCGACCAGGCGCTCGGGAAGGGTGAAGACGTCCTCCACCTGCTCCTCGGCGGTGATCGGGATGCCGGCGGCGATCCGTCCCACCAGCGGGACGTTCACCGAGCTGCCGCCGGGCTCGATCTCGACGGGCGGGGCGGGGGCGTCGTCGACCTCCGGCATCACGACCTCCATCGCGCGCGGACGCTTGGGGTCGCGGCGCAGGAAGCCCTTGCGCTCGAGGGTCTGCAGCTGGTGGGCGACGGAGGACGAGGAGGTCAGGCCCACGGCATCGCCGATCTCGCGCATCGACGGCGGGTAGCCGCGCGCGGCGACGGCCTCGTTGATCGTCTCCAGCACGAGGCGCTGGCGGCGCGTCAGGCCGGCCGTGCGCTCGTCGGCCGGCCCCTCGCCGCGGGCCCGGGTCGGCTTGGGGGTGCTCGGCGTCATCGTGCGGCCTCCTGGCGTCGTCTGTCGGACCCATCGGGTTCCGTTGTCCTCGTGGCCCAGCGTAGGGCGGCGCGCGGCGGATGCCAAACATGTGTTCGATGTTCCTCTTGCGTGTCGCGAGCGCCGCGGGCTACAGTCGCACAGAGATTCGATCGAACAGGAGTTCGGAGATGCGTACCCATACCGCCACGGTCCTTCCCTTCCCGCGGCAGGACGAGCAGGCCTGCGAGGCCGTCGCTCGACCGCGTGTTCGACTCGAGCCGACCCGCCGCGGCCGGCGCCTCCTCACGGGCGTCGCCTTCCTGCTCGGCCTCGCGGTCGCCGCGATCGCCCTCCTCGCGCTCGACCTCCCCGCCGCCCTCGCCGGCACCGAGTCCGCCCAGCCCGCCGTGATCACGGTCGAGGCGGGCGACACCCTCTGGGACTACGCCGCCGAGCACGCCCCCGAGGGGATGGACGAGGCCGAGTTCGTCGACGAGGTCCGCAGCCTCAACCATCTGCCCACGGGCCGGATCACCGCCGGTCAGCAGCTCGAGCTGCCCGTGCTGGAGGATGCCTCGCGCTGAGCGGGGGTCGTGCCGGTACCCTGAGCGGATGCACTGTCCGTTCTGCCGCCACCCCGATTCGCGCGTCGTCGACTCGCGCACGTCCGACGACGGCGCGACGATCCGGCGCCGCCGCCAGTGCCCAAGCTGCTCGCGACGCTTCTCCACCTCGGAGACCGCCTCGCTGTCGGTCCTCAAGCGGTCCGGGGTGAGCGAGCCTTTCAGCCGGGCGAAGGTCATCTCCGGCGTCCGCAAGGCCTGCCAGGGCCGTCCGGTCAGCGACGACCAGCTCGCCCTGCTCGCCCAGCGGGTGGAGGAGACCATCCGGCTCAGCGGGCAGGCGGAGATCGACGCCCCTCAGGTGGGCCTGTCGATCCTGCAGCCGCTCCAGGAACTGGACCTCGTGGCCTACCTGCGCTTCGCGAGCGTCTACCAGGACTTCGACTCCCTCGACGACTTCGAGGCCGCGATCGCGCGGCTGCGCGCCGAGGGCTCCCAGGTGCAGGGGGCGACCTCCGGGGGCGGCGCGACGGGCTGAGCGCCGCCCGCCGTCTGCACGGATCCGGAGAGATTCCTGGACATGGTGCAGGAGGGGGTCGGACTGTGCTTAAGATATTCCTCGTGCACCGACGAGGTGCACACCAGATCGGCGGTCGTGGAGGGGAAGCCACGGCCGCCGATCGCCGTCCCGGGACCCTGAGGTCCCGGGGCGTCGGCGGAGGGTTCAGCCCGCCATGCCGGCCGGGAGCTCCCGGGAGTGGACCACTCCGAGATGCTGCGTGGAGCGCGACATCGCGACGTAGAGGTCGCCCGCGCCGTGCGCGTCGATCAGCTCCGCCGGCTCCACGATCACCACGATGTCGAACTCCAGGCCCTTCGCGTCCTGCGCCGTCATCACGGCGACCTCGTCGTCGACGCCCGCCGAGCCGATGCCGACCGACGGCACGGACTCGAGGGTGTCGATCGCGGCGGCGAGATCGCGGAGGCGCTCGGCCGCGGCGATGACGGCGATCCGTCCCGGGAGGCGATCGTGCACGCGGCGCACCGCCTCGGCGCTGCGCGCGGTGAGCTCGGCGGGGGAGACCTGCTCGAGCAGCGGGTCCTCCTCGCCGTCCCGGACCGAGCTGACCTCGGTGACCGGCAGTGAGTGGGCCTGGGCCATCGCGACCGCGCGGTCCATGATCCGGCGCGGGGTGCGGTAGTTGACGGTCAGGTGCTCCACCTGGAGCCGGTCCTGGATGTAGGGGGACAGCGCCGCGGTCCAGGAATCGGTGCCGCCGGCGGAGGAGGTCTGCGCGACGTCGCCCACCACGGTGAAGGACTTGGTGGGGGCGCGGCGCATGAGCGCCCGCCAGCTCATCGGGGAGTGCTCCTGCGCCTCGTCGACCACGACGTGGCCGTAGGTCCAGGAGCGCTCGGAGGAGGCGCGCTCGGCGAGGGTGCGGCCGTCGCGGATCTGCCCGACCTGATCGGCGAGGTCCTCCGCCCGGACGATGCCGGAGGTGTCGATGTTCTCGATGACCTTGCGGGCGTACTCCACGTCCGCTCGGCGTCGCTCGGCGTCGTCCCTGGCCTTCGCCTCGGCCGGGGCGGCGTCCTCGCCGAGGAGCTCTGCCACCTCGTCCAGCAGCGGCACGTCCTCGACCGTCCAGGGGGAGTCCTTGGGGCGCACCAGCAGGTCGACCCGACCGGCGAGGGAGCGGGGCGCCGCTGCCCGCAGGCGGTCGGGACGTGCGAACAGGATCCGCAGGAAGCCCTGTGGGGTGTAGGGGAGCCAGGCCAGGTTCAGCTGCCGCTTCACCTCGGGGTCGTGGCGGAGGTCGGAGAGCAGGTCCGGTCGGTCCTCCGGCACGATCGTGGAGCCCTGCGCGACGAGCGCGCGCTCGTACGCCTCGACCAGGCGGTCCATCGCCGCGCGGACGAACACGGCGCGGGCCGCGTTGTGGGGCTTGTGCGTGGCGCGGGCCTCGCGCCGGGCGGTGCGGAGCATGTCCCGGGTGAGCACGAGCGGCGTGCCGTCGATCCGCAGCCTCACGTCCTTCTCGGGGACCGCCTGTCGCTGCTTGACCGCGCGGGAGAGCAGCTCCGCCATCGCGGCATCGCCCTTGACGCGCGCCACGTCGTCGGCGTCGTGGGAGAACGTCTCGACCCCGGGGAACATCTCCCCCGGCGTCATCATCACCACGCCGGACTCGCCGAGGCTGGGCAGGACGCGTTCGATGTAGCGCAGGAACCCGGGAGTGGGCGCCATGATCAGCACGCCCGTGTGCTCGAGCCGTCGGCGGTGGGTGTACAGGAGGTAGGCGGCGCGGTGCAGGGCCACGGCGGTCTTGCCGGTGCCCGGTCCGCCCTGGACCACGAGCACGCCGCGGTTCTCGGAGCGGATGATCCGGTCCTGCTCGGCCTGGATGGTCGCGACGATGTCGCCCATCCGGCCGGTGCGCGTGCCGGAGACGGCGGCGAGCAGCGCCCCCTCGCCCTGGAGTACCACGTCGTGGTCCCCGTCCTCGAGCACGCTCTGGTCCAGCACGTCGTCCTCGAGACCGACGACGGTGCGGCCGCGGCTGATCAGGTGCCGGCGCAGGCGCACGTCGAGGCGCTCGGTGCTGGTCGCGCGGTAGAAGGCGGCGGCGGCCGGGGCGCGCCAGTCCACCAGCAGCTGTTCGCGCTCGGGGGTGAACAGGCCGATACGTCCGATGTAGTGGCGTGCGGCGTCGTCCATGTCCAGGCGTCCGAAGACGACGCTGCGGGACACGGAGCGCAGCAGGGCGAGGCGGTCCTCGTAGAGGGCCATGAAGGAGTCGCGCTCGGAGCGGTTCTGGTGGGTCGAGGCCTGCTGCGACCCCTGGATCCGGTCGAGGTTCCGCTCGACGTGGGTGATCAGCTCGTCGACCCGGGCGTAGAGGAGATCGGCGTACTCCTGCTCCCGGGCGATCTCCCGAGCGACCTGCTCCTCGGCCTCCCGAGCGACCTGCTCCTCGGTCCCGTCCACTGGTCTGCCCCCTCCGGTCGCTGCTCCACCTGCCGCGCCCTCCCGGGCGGACCCGGGGTCGGCGAGGCACGGTGGTCCATTATGGTGGACCCGCCTGGATGCGTGTGCCATCAGGTCACCGACATCTCCACGGCAGCGAGGGAGGAGAGCCCGATGCGCGATCCCCGAGATCTGTACCGCTTCGAGTCGACCGAGGTCCTCGAGGCCGTGCCCCGTTCCGGACTCACCCTCGTCCACGCCCTGCCCGGCATGGTCGACGCCGGCAACGCCTGCCGCATCGCCGCCGACTACCTCCGCGACGAGCTGCGCCACCTGCGCCTGGTCTCCTTCGAGACCGACGAGCTGCTGGACTACCGCGGCTCCCGCCCCCAGGCCACCTTCGACGGCACCTCCTTCTCCGAGGTCGCGATCCCGGAGATCACCCTCTGGCTGATGTACGACGAGAGCGACCGACCCTTCCTCTTCCTCGACGGTCCGGAGCCGGACCTGCAGTGGAAGCGGCTCGCCGAGGCGCTCATCGACCTCGTGGAGTACTTCGAGGTCGAGCGGGTGGTGGGCATGCAGGCCGTGCCGATGGCGGTCCCGCACACCCGGCCGATCGGCCTGTTCGCGCACGCCAACGATCCCTCGCTGCTGGGCCGGCCCGGCACGCGCCCCACGCCGGCGCCGGGCACCGACACCTCCGAGGGGGAGGAGGGCTCCTCCGAGCTCGTGATCCCCGCCGCCTTCAGCTCCCTGCTCGAGAACCGGCTGGGGAGGGCCGGGCATCCGGCGATGGGCTACGCCGCCCAGATCCCGCACTACCTCACCCGCACCGACTTCCCCGCCGGCGCTCTCGCGCTGCTGCGTCGGGTGAGCGAGGCCGCCGAGCTCGACCTCCCGCTCGTGCACCTCGGCGACCTCACCGATGCCGCGACCGTCGCGCTGCAGGGCACCCTCGCCCAGAACGGCGAGGTCCACCAGATCGTCAGCGCCCTCGAGGAGCAGTACGACGCGATGAGCGAGGGGGAGGACCGCTCCCCGCTGGCGACCACGCTGGACCTGCCCACGGCCGAGGAGATCGGGGAGCACTTCGAGCGCTTCCTCGCGGACCACGAGGAGGACCCGGGCGACGGGACGCGGGACGGCTGAGCCCCCTGGGCCGACGCGAGGGAGCCGTCGATCACAGTTCGTTATGTCTTCGTGACCAGGTGTTCGCCATCGACGTGTGAAGCGGGCCACGGTCGTGTCAGAATGGTCGCGTTGCGGTGATGCAGTTCCAGCAGGACAGTCCGTTGACGGTGCCTCCGGCACAGCAGTACGGCACGCACCATTGCGCCACCCGCTCCGGCGGGGGACGGCTTCACGCGGCACCGCGATCGCGTCGTGCGATCGATGATGGACGACACAGAAGGTGACAGGTATGGCACAGGGCTCGGTCAAGTGGTTCAACGCCGAAAAGGGCTACGGATTCATCGAGATCGACGGAGGCGGCGCAGACGTCTTCGTGCATCACAGCAAGATCGACATGGACGGCTACCGCGCCCTCGACGAGGGTCAGCGTGTGGAGTTCGAGGTCAGCCAGGGGGACAAGGGCCCGCAGGCCGAGCAGGTCCGCCCGCTCTGACCACGGAACTCCCGTGAACCGACGGACCGGGCAGGAGCATCGCGCTCCTGCCCGGTCCGTCGTCCTCGGGGGATGATCCGCACGTCCGACGGCGCGGTCGACGGCGCAGCGCCGCGCAGGCCCCCGCAGCGTGCAGCCCTCGCGGTGCGGCCTCGCGCCGGGGCCTGCGCCGACGGGTCAGTCGCCGCCCAGCACCGTCCCGGCCCGGGCCAGGGCGAGCACCCGGTCCTGCCGGGCGAGCCGCACCGAGACCGCGTCCGAGCGCAGCGCCCGGTCGATGCCGTCGGGCAGCGGTCGCTGGGAGGCCAGGAGCACGCAGTTCCCGCGGCGCTTGCCGGTCAGATGCGCCGGCTCGGCGATGACGCCGACGTGCGAGAAGACGGCCGAGAGCGTCGCGACCTCGTCGGCCAGCAGCCGCGTCCCGGGCGGTGCGGCGCAGTTGGCGAGATAGAGGCCCCCGGGGCGCAGCACCCGCGCCCCATCGCGGACCGCCGCGAGCCCGATCAGCTCGGGCGGGGTGACCGAGCCGGCGAAGACGTCCCTGACCAGCACGTCGAAGCGATCCTCACGCCAGTCCGCGAGGGCAGTGCGCGCATCGTCGACCCGCAGCCGCAGCCGGGGCGAGCGCGGCAGGTCGAACCACTCCCGCACCCGCTCGGCCAGCAGCGCGTCGAGCTCCACCACGATCTGCCGTGCACGGGGGTGGCGGGACGCGACGGCGCGGGGGAGGGAGCAGCCGCCGCCTCCGAGATGGGCGAGCTGGGCGGCGCGCTCCTCGTCGGACTCCTCGAGATGGAGGTCGATCACCTGCAGCATCCAGCGCATGTACTCGAACACCAGGTGCTCCGGATCGGGATGCAGGTGCGAGGAGGGGACGCCGTTGACGTCCAGCAGCACCGAGCCGTCGGTCTCGACCGTGAGCCGCGCGGTGCCGGTGGAGATGGGGATCGCCGTGTCCAGCGGGCCGAGGCTGTCGAAGGGGGCGCGCGGGGCGCGATCACGGCGGGGCATCGCACCACTCTAGGAGACGCCGCCGCGGAGGTCCGTGCGGCCCACCTCTCCTCCCCAGCCCCCGCCCGTCCCCATCCAGGCCGTCGCGGGCGTCGTCCGTCACACCCTCCGCCTAGCGTTCAGGGCACGAGGTCGGGACGAGACCGGCCGGCACCGGACACCCCGCCCGACGGGCGGCACCGACGACAGCACCGAGCAGGAGGAGGAGCGCGATGGGCACCACCACGGCACGCAGCGGAGGGCGGCACCCCGAGACGGTCCTGCGCTCGGACGCCCGCTCCCTGAGGCTGCTCCTCGCCCGGCTCGATCAGGACCAGGCCGATCTCGAGCGCGCGCGGCAGCTGCTCCAGCAGGGACGGGAGCTCGCCCCCGTCGACCCTCGCGAGGCCTTCGAGCTCGTGCACCGCGCCGCGCTCCGCGGCGCCGGGGTGCTCGTCGCCCGCGCGAACCGCGAGCGCCGGCGGGCGCTGCCGCTGAACGTGTGGACCGCGCTGGAGCGGCTGGGAGGGGAGGAGGCCCGGCGTGCGGAGACGCTCGGCCCCCTGGTCGCCGAGCGCACCCGGCTGGACCGGGACGCCTCGGCGCTGCCGGAGCCCGAGCTGCTCGCCCAGCACCTGGAGGGGACCGCGGCCCATCTCGACCGCGTCGCCGAGAAGCTCCTCGAGGGCCTGCCCGTCCCGCTTGCGGAGCTGTCCGAGGGCTGAGCGTCCCCGCGCCCGCCCCGGTACAGTCCTCGGCGAGGGGGTGGCGATGGGAACGGGTGCGCGCACAGTCCGCACGGCGGACGGACCGGAGGAGATCCCCGGGATCCTCCACCTGGACATGGACGCCTTCTTCGCCTCCATCGAGGTGCGCGACGATCCGTCGCTGCGCGGCCTGCCCGTCGTCGTCGGAGGCGCCGGCGCTCGGGGAGTCGTCGCCGCGGCGAGCTATCCCGCCCGCGCCCGCGGCATCCGCTCGGCGATGCCCATGGCGAGCGCCCGCCGCCTCGCCCCCGACCTCGTGATCGTCCCTCCCCGGATCGCGCACTACCGCGAGGTCTCCTCCCAGGTCATGGAGATCCTCGGGGACGTGGTGGCGAACATCGAGCAGATCAGCGTCGACGAGGCCTTCCTCGACGTGCGCGGTGCGCGCCGGCTCTTCGGCGAGCCCGTCGAGATCGCCGACCTGCTGCGGCGACGCATCCGTGAGGAGCTCGCGCTGCCCAGCTCGGTGGGCGGCTCGGTCTCCCGGGCCGTCGCGAAGATCGCCTCCGCCCGGGCGAAGCCCGACGGGATGCTGATCGTCCCCGCCGACCGGACGGCCGAGTTCCTCGCCCCCCTGCCCGTCGGCGCGATCTCCGGCGTCGGCCCGAAGGCCCAGGCGGCCCTCGAACGGCTCGGCGTGCGCACCATCGGACAGCTGCGGGAGGTCCCCACCAGCACCCTCGCCCGTGCGCTCGGCCCGCGCACCCCCGAGATCCTCGCGCTCGCCGACGGCAGCGACCGCACCGGGCTCGGCCACCGCACGACGGACCGGTCGCTCGGCACGGAGCGGACCTGGGACGAGGACCTCACCGACCCCGCTGAGGTGCGGCGGCGCATCACGATGATGGCCGACGAGGTCTCCCGGCAGCTGCGCCGCTCGGGCTTCGTCTCCCGCACCGTCGTGCTCAAGCTCCGCGCCCCCGACGGCACGACGCTCTCCCGCTCCTCCACCTTCGACCAGCCCACCGCGAGCGGCGAACGACTGAGGGAGCACGTGGTCGCGCTCTGGGAGAGGGAGCGCCCGACGATGCGCAGGGTGCGACTCGCCGGGGTCCGCGCGACCCAGCTCGAGCCCGCCGCCGGGGTGTCCCTGCAGTCGGAGCTCAGCGCGAGGCCGGCCGGCTGGACCGATCTGGAGGCCGCGATGGACCGTGCCCGCGACCGCTTCGGCAGCGCGAGCCTGGGCAGGGGGTCCACCCTCGAGCCGGGGCGTGCCGAGGCACCGCCGACGGAGTCGCCCGCGCCGGGGGAGTCTTCGGCGGGACGGTGAGCGGAGGCGCCTCGCACAGATGGTTCCCATAACTCAGGAAGACGCTCTAAACTGGATGAACCGCCGACGGGGCTGTTGGCCTCCGGCGGGTGCACCGGGCGCCGCAGGGCGCGAGAGGACGGGGACAAGGAGCGGGACCATGCCGCTGTCTGAACACGAGCAGAAGATGCTCGACGAGATGGAGCGTCAGCTCTTCGCCGACGATCCGCGTCTCGCACGTGCCTTCGCGCCCAAGGCGCCGCCGCGACGCAACGGTCGCCGCATCCTGATCGGCCTCGGAGCCGTCGTGCTGGGCCTCGCCCTGCTCGTCCTGGCCGTGGCCCTTCCCGCGATCTGGCTCGGCGTGATCGCCTTCATCGGCATGGTGGCCGGTGCGGTCTACGCCATCACCGGCCCCAGCGGCACCTCCTCCGGCACCGGCAGCTCGGGAGGCGGTCCCGGCGGCGGCCAGGGGCCGACGGCTCCCGGCACCGGCGACGGCGGCAGCTTCATGCGCAAGATGGAGGAGCGCTGGGAGAAGCGCGCGGGGGACGACCCGCGCCTCTGACGGTCCGGCTCCGGGCCGCGGTCGCCCCGCCCCTCCGCACCGTCCTGCGGCACCCCACGGTCCGCCCCTGATCCCCCGAAGCCCCGGCTCCTCGAGCCGGGGCTTCGTCGTTCCCGGGATCGGCGCCGCCGCCGCTCCGTCGACCGCGCGGACGGTCCCCACCTCGCTACACAGCCCTGTCGCGAGGTGCCCCGGCTGACCGCCCGGTCGGCCCCCACCTCGCTCCACCGCGCTGTCGCGGTGAGACCCGGCCCGGCCGCCCGGTCGATCCCCACCCTGCTCCCCGGCGCTCCCGCGGCCCCGTCCCCACCCGGTTCCCGGCGACTCCCCACATCGCTCCACCGGCGTCCTCCATCTCCCTCCACCCGGGGTCCCGGGGCGCCCGCCCCGAAGGCTTCGACTCGCTGACCTGGGCAGATGTCGTGGGGCGGCGGGGGAGGGGCGCGCTGTCGGCCAGGATCCGGCGCCCTGCAGCGCCCTCGCACCACGCCCGGACGCGAGATTCCCCCCACCTCGCTCCACCCTCCTGACCTGCAGTGACCCAACGCTCGTGCTCCGAATTCCCCGTTCCTGTGGCCATGGGTGGGGAGTAGTGGGGTAAAGTGGAGCGTGTTGGGAGGAGATGGAGATCTGATCGCGAGTCACGGCGACTGAAGGAGGCTGCGGATGTTCCTCGGCACCTTCACGCCCAAGCTCGACGAGAAGAGCCGACTGATCTTCCCGGCCAAGTTCCGCGACGAGCTCGCCTCGGGACTGGTCATGACTCGTGGACAGGAGCACTGCATCGCCGTGTACCCGCTCATGGAGTTCCGCCAGAAGCTCGAGGAGGCCCGTCGGGCGCCCACGACCGACCGACGCACCCGCGACTACCTGCGAGTGCTGATGTCCGGTGCGGAGGACGTCATCCCGGACAAGCAGGGCCGCATCACCATCCCGAGCCATCTGCGCACCTACGCGGGGCTGGATCGGGAGTGCGCCGTCATCGGCGCGCTCGACCGCCTCGAGATCTGGTCGCTCCCGGCCTGGGAGACCTACCTCGAGCAGAAGGAGGAGGGCTTCGCCGAGACCTCCGAGGAGGTGATCCCCGGCCTGTTCTGAGCCCGGCCACGAGGACATCCGTCCTGTGAGACCTCTCGTCGTTCCCGCCCCGACGCAACTTCCCCGGTGGCGGGTCGGGAACGACGGGGAATCTGACAGGACGGCAGCGCCCAGGGGGCGCCGGCCGGCATCCGGACCGAGACCGCAGCACATCGCACGAGAGCACGACCCGAGGGGAGGGGCGAGATGGACGACACCACGCACGGCGACCTGCCGGCCGAGCAGAGGCACCTTCCGGTCCTGCTCGAGACCTCGGTCCAGCTGCTCGCCCCGGCGCTGCAGGAGCCGGGGTCGGTCCACATCGACGCGACCCTCGGCATGGGCGGCCACGCCGCCGCCGTGCTGCACGCCGCCCCGAAGGCCCGGCTGGTCGGCATCGACCGCGACCCGCAGGCGCTCGCGCTGGCCCGGGAGCGCCTGGACCGCGAGGGCGTCGGCGACCGCGCCACCCTGGTCCACGCCACCTACGACGAGATCCCAGGCGTCCTCGCCGAGCTCGAGCTGCCCGGCGCCCAAGGCGTGATGATGGACCTGGGGCTCTCCAGCTTCCAGATCGACACCGCGGAGCGAGGCTTCTCCTACTCCGTCGATGCGCCGCTGGACATGCGCATGGACGCCACCTCCGACGGCCCCACCGCCGCGGACCTGCTGCGCGAGCTGCCCGAGGCCGAGATCGCCCGCATCCTCCACGACCTCGGCGACGAGCGCTTCGCCCGCCGGATCGCCCGCCGCATCGTCGAGCAGCGCGAGACCGCGCCGCTGGTCCGCTCCGGCGAGCTCGTCGACCTGCTGGAGAAGGCGATCCCCGCTGCCTCGAAGGCCAGCGGGGGCCACCCCGCCAAGCGCACCTTCCAGGCCCTGCGCATCGCCGTCAACGAGGAGCTCGAGATCCTCGCCTCCGCGATCGAGGCGGCGCTGGACTGCCTCCACGTCGGCGGCCGCATCGTCGTGGAGTCCTACCACTCCGGCGAGGACCGTCTCGTCAAGACGGCCTTCACCCGCCGCACCCGTTCCTCGGCCCCGCCCGGACTCCCGGTCGAGCTCGAGGAGCACCGACCCACCTTCACCCCGCTCGTCCGCGGCGCGCTCCAGGCCGACGAGGACGAACGGAGTGGCAATACCCGTGCCGCGTCCGTCCGACTGCGAGCATTGACCCGTACCCGTTCCGCCGAGAGAGCACACTGAGATGGCCAGCACGTCCGCCGTTCATGCGCCCGCGATCCGCCCTGCTCGCGGAGCGCGCACCGCCCAGACCTCCCGGCCCCGCCTCACCGTCGTCTCCACGCCGAAGACGGGCGGCAGCTTGATGCCGTTCGCGCTGCTGTGCACGCTCATCGTCACCGCGACGCTCGCCGCGCTGCTGTTCATGAACATCCAGATGTCCGACGCGAGCTACGAGATCACCCGGCTCCAGGGCCAGTCGCAGCGGCTGACCGAGGAGAGCCAGGGCCTCCAGGAGACCAACGAGCGCCTCGGCACCCCGCAGGAGCTCGAGCGCCAGGCGCGCGAGATCGGGATGGTCCCGGTGTCGGATCCGGCATATATCGACCTCGACACGGGCCGGATCATCGGTGAGACGGCCCCGGCGGAGCAGACTGAGGGGACGCCGGAGCTGGCGGACGTTCCCGCCGAGGTGGCGGTCCCGCCGGCGCAGATCTACGACGAGCCCACCGAGTACCACGGCATGGGCAACGAAGGGGCCTGACTCATGTCGCCATCGCGCAGAAACGGCCGGTCCAGCACCTCCCGCTCCGCGGGAGGTGCTGGTCGTCCACGCCCCGGAGGCGGCGCGATCCGGCTCCCGCGGGCCCGCGTGGGGGACCCCTCCACCCGTCATCGCCTCCTGATCAGTCTGGTCCTGGTCGCCGTGCTCGCCCTCTCCGGCCGCCTGGTCTGGGTGCAGGGCCTGGACGCGAGCGCCCGGGCCGAGGAGGCGATCGCCCAGCGCACCGTCACCCGGTCGATCCCCGCGCTGCGCGGCGACATCACCGACCGCGACGGCACCGTGCTGGCCAGCTCCGTGCAGCGCTACGACCTCTGGGTCAACCAGACCCAGGTCGACGACTACCTCGCGAACTCGAAGACCGCCGAGGTCACCGGGGTGGAGGCCGCGGCGCAGGAGCTCGCGCCGGTGCTCGGCTGGAGCGTGAGCGAGACCGAGGAGGCGCTGACCGGCGAGGCCGGGTTCGCCTACCTCCGCAAGAACGTGGAGCCCGCCGTGCGGGACGCCGCGGTCGCCCTGGGCATCCCCGGCATCGGAGCCGACCCGGTCGCGGACCGGATCTACCCCGCCGGCTCCGTGGCGGGCAACGTGCTCGGGTTCGTCGGCGCCGACGGCACGGCCCTGGCCGGCACCGAGCTCTCCTTCGACGACGAGCTCGCCGGCACCGACGGTAAGACCACCTACGAGCGCGGCGCCCAGGGGCAGATCATCCCCACCGGCAAGCAGGAGACGACCCCCGCCGTCGACGGCAGCGACGTGGTGCTCACCCTGGACCGCGACCTGCAGTGGAAGGCGCAGCAGGTCGTCGCCAGCTCCGTCGAGCAGTGGGGCGCCACCGGCGGCAGCGCCGTGGCCTACAACGCCCGCACCGGCGAGGTGCTGGCCCTGGCGGAGTCCCCGACCTACGATCCGAACTCGCCGGGCGACGCCGATGCCGAGGACCTCGGCAACCGCGCGATCTCGAGCGTCTTCGAGCCGGGCTCCACCGGCAAGCTCTTCACGATCGCCGCCGCGATCGAGGAGGGCACCGTCACCCCCGAGTCCCAGTACGACGTCCCCTACGAGAAGTACTTCGAGGGCGAGCGCATCAAGGACTCCCACAGCCACCCCGACCAGCGGCTCACCCTCGCCGGCGTGCTGAAGAACAGCTCCAACGTCGGCACCGTGCAGATCTCCGAGACGCTCACCCCCGAGGTGCGCCACGACTACCTCCTCGCCTTCGGGCTGGGGGAGAAGACCGGCGTGGAGCTGCCCGGCGAGTCCGCCGGCATCGTCCACCCTGCCTCGGACTGGACCGGCCGCACCCGCTACACCACCTCCTTCGGCCAGGGCTACAGCGTCAACGCCCTCCAGATGGTCTCCGCCGTCGGCACCTTCGCCAACGACGGCGTGCGCGTCCAGCCCTCGCTGATCTCCGGCGTCAAGGAGGCCGACGGCTCGGTGCGCCCCCTCGGCGAGCCCGAGAGCACCCGTGTCGTCTCGAGCGAGACCGCGGCCACCATGCAGGCGCTGATGGACAACGCCGTGGACGACGAGACCTCGAGCGCCGCGGTGAGCGGCTACGCGGTCGCCGGCAAGACCGGCACCGCCCAGGTCCCCGACGGCACCTACACCGCTTCCTTCATCGGCTTCGCCCCCGCGGACGACCCCGAGATCGTCATCGGCGTCTTCCTCTTCGGCCTGGACACCTTCATCTCGGGCTCCAAGGCCGCCGCCCCCGCCTTCTCCGAGCTGACCACCTTCACGCTCCAGAACCAGGGCATCGCCCCGACGGGCGTGCCCGCCCGTCAGCTCGAGAACGAGTGGTGAGGACACCCATGAGCGAGACCCCTGTGCCCCAGCACGAGCCTGCCCGCCCGCGCCGCCCCCGCGGCGCGAGCGTCGCCGAGCTCGCCTCCGCCCTGGGCGTCGCGCCGCACGACCCCGGTGATGACGCCCTGCGCCTGACCGGAGTCACCCTCGACTCCCGCTCCGTGGAGCCCGGAGATCTGTGGAGCGCGCTGCCCGGCCAGGTCACCCACGGCGCCCGGTTCGCCGCCCAGGCCGTCGAGCGGGGCGCCGCCCTCGCCCTGACCGACGAGGACGGCAGCGAGCTCTGCGCCGATGCGGGCCTGCCCGCCCTCGTCGTCCCCGACCCCCGTGCCGCCACCGCGACCGCCGCCGCCCTGGTCCAGGGCCGGCCCGCGGAGCGCCTCGCGACCGTCGGCGTGACCGGCACCAACGGCAAGACCTCGATCACCACCGCGATCACCCGCACCCTGCTCGCCCTCGGCGTCCCCGCCGGGGTGATCGGCACGAGCGGCACCAGCTACCGCGACGCCCGCGGCGCGGACCACACGGTGGCGACCGTGCGCACCACCCCCGAGGCGCCCGAGCTGCACGGCATCCTCGCCCGCATGGCTGAGGACGAGGTCGCCGTCGCCTCGATGGAGGTCTCCAGTCACGCGCTCGTCCTCCACCGCGCCGACGAGGTGGTCTTCGACGTCGCCTGCTTCACCAACCTCACCCAGGACCACCTCGACTTCCACGGCACGATGGAGGAGTACTACAGGGCCAAGCGCCTGCTGTTCACCCCCGAGCACGCCCGGCGCGGGATCGTCTGCGTGGACGACGAGTGGGGCCGCCGCCTCGCCCGCGAGGCGACGATCCCCGTCACCACCTACGCGACCCTGCCCGGCGTCGAGGCGGACCATCGCGCCGTCGCCGCGCACTCCGAGGGCTACGGCAGCACCGTCACCGTGCACGGCCCCGAGGGGGAGCGCACCCTGCACGCCGCGCTGCCCGGCCGTCACTACGTCGCCAACACCCTCGCCGCCGAGCTGCTGCTCGCCGCGATCGGGCGCTCCGGCCCGGAGGTCGTGGAGGCCCTCGCGACCGAGGGCACCGTCCCCGGCCGGATGGAGCTCGTCGCCGACGACGGGGTGCGCGGGATCGTGGACTACTCCCACACCGCCGACGCCCTCGAACAGGCCCTGACCACCCTGCGCGCCGTGCCCGGCACGCGCCGCCTCGTGGTCGTCATGGGCGCCGGCGGCGACCGCGACCGCACCAAGCGGCCCCGGATGGGCGAGGTCGCCGCCCGCCTTGCCGACGTGGTCATCGTCACGGACGACAACCCCCGCACCGAGGACCCCGCGAGCATCCGCGACGAGGTCCTCGCGGGCATCCCCGAGGACACGAACGCGCAGGTCCACGAGGTGGATGGGCGCGGCGCCGCGATCGAGCTGGCCGCCTCCCTGGCCGACGTGTCCGACACCATCCTGGTGGCGGGCAAGGGAGCCGAGACGGGCCAGCAGATCGGGGGTATCGTCCATCCGTTCGACGACCGCCTCCGGCTGCGCGACGCGCTGCACACGGCACGGTCGACGCCCCGACGGGTCGATGCCGACGACATGGACGAAGGACGCTGAGCATGCTCCAGATCACGACACGGGAGATCGCCGAGATCACCGGCGGGACCCTCGTGGGCGGCGCGACCGGTGACGAGACCGTCACCGGCACCGCACGCATCGACTCCCGCGAGGCGGCACCCGGCGACCTGTTCGCAGCCTTCCCCGGCGAGCACGTCGACGGCCACGACTACCTCGAGGCCGCCCGCACCGCCGGCGCCGCCGCCGCGCTCGTCACCGAGGACCGCGGCGTGCCCGCCGTCCAGGTCGCCGACGTGCGCACCGCCCTGTCCGATCTCGCCCGCGCCCAGCTCGAGCGCGCCCGCACCGAGAACCCCGAGCTCGTCGTCCTCGCCGTCACCGGCAGCGCCGGCAAGACCGGCACCAAGGACCTGCTCGGCACGATCCTCACCCCCGCCGGGGAGACCATCGCCCCCGCCGGCACGTTCAACAACGAGCTCGGCCTGCCGCTGACCGTGCTGCGCCTGACCACGTCCACCCGCTTCCTCGTGCTGGAGATGGGTGCGCGCGGCATCGGCCACATCGCCCAGCTCACCGCCATCGCACGCCCCGACATCTCGCTCGTCCTGAACGTCGGCTCCGCCCATCTCGGCGAGTTCGGCAGCGTCGAGGCGATCGCGACGGCCAAGGGCGAGCTGGTCGAGGCGCTCGCCCCCGGAGGCCGCGCGATCCTGAACGTCGAGGACCGGCTCGTCGCCGGGATGGCCGAGCGCTCCGCCGCCCCGGTCCTCACCTGGGGCTTCCACGAGGGGACGGTGCGCGGCACCGACCTCACCCTGGACGACCGCGCCCGCATCGGCTTCGACCTCGTCGTCCCCGACGGGCTGACCGCCCTCGACGGCACCTCGATCCCCTCCGGCACCTTCCCCGTCCGCCCCGACCTGCTCGGCGAGCACCAGGCCGCGAACGTGCTGGCGGCCCTCACCGGGGCGCTGGCCGCGGGCGTCGACCCCGCGGCGGCGGCCGCCTCGCTCGAGGGGGCGACGCTCGCCTCCGGCCATCGCATGGAGGTCCTCGAGGCGGGCGGCGCGCTCGTCATCAACGACGCCTACAACGCCAACCCCGACTCGATGAGGCACGCGCTGAAGACCCTCGCGCACCTCGGCCGCACCCGCCGCACCATCGCGGTGCTCGGCGAGATGCTCGAGCTCGGCCCGGATGCGGCACTGCTGCACGACGAGATCGGCCGCCTGGCGGTGCGGCTGAACATCTCCCAGCTCTACGTCGTCGGCGACGGCGCGGCACCGATCCATCACGGGGCGAGCCTCGAGGGCAGCTTCGGCGGTGAGTCCGAGTACGTCGACACCGTGGACGAGGCGCTCGCTGTGCTAGAACGGACCGTGCGTCCCGGTGACGCGGTGCTGCTGAAGTCCTCCCGCGACGCGGGCCTGCGCTGGCTCGCCCAGCCGCTCGTGGAGGCGCTCGACCGGCACGCCGGGACCGACCAGACGGGAGACGATGCATGATCGCGATCATCATCGCGGGGGCGCTCGCCCTGGCCATGTCCATCTTCGGGACGCCGCTGTTCATCAAGGTGCTCGAGCGCCGCGGCTACGGACAGTTCGTCCGCGACGACGGCCCCACCTCCCACGCGACCAAGCGCGGCACGCCCACCATGGGCGGCGTCGCGATCATCCTGGCGGTGGTCCTGGCCTACTTCCTCACCCACCTCGTGCTGTGGACCTCGCCGAGCGTCTCCGTGGTGCTGGTGCTCTTCCTGATGGTGGGCCTCGGCGTCGTCGGCTTCCTCGACGACTACCTCAAGATCTCCCAGCAGGACTCCACGGGCCTGCGCCCCCGCTACAAGCTGGTGGGCCAGTTCCTGGTCGCTACCGGCTTCGCCGTGATGGCGCTGCTGTTCCCCGACGAGAACGGCAACGCTCCCGCCTCCACGCACATCTCCTTCGTCCGCGACATCCCCTGGCTCGACCTCGCCTTCCTCGGCTCGGTCGTCGGCTTCCTGCTGTTCGCGGTCTGGGCGAACTTCCTGGTCGCCGCCTGGTCCAACGGCGTGAACCTCACCGACGGCCTCGACGGCCTCGCCAGCGGCGCGACCATCCTGTTCACCGCCGCCTACCTGATCATCAGCTTCTGGCAGTGGCGGCAGGTGTGCAGCGTCGACCTCGACGCCGGGGGACTGGTGCACTGCTACGACACCCGCGACCCGCTGGACATCGCGGTGCTGTGCGCGGCGATCATCGGCGCCTGCGTCGGCTTCCTGTGGTGGAACACCTCGCCCGCGAAGATCTTCATGGGCGACACCGGCTCCCTCGCCCTCGGCGGCGCGATCGCCGGCCTGACCATCGTCACCCGCACCGAGATCCTCGGCGCGATCATCGGCGGCCTCTTCGTGGTCATCTCCCTGTCCGTGATCATCCAGGTGACGAGCTTCAAGCTGACCGGCAAGCGCGTGTTCCGGATGGCGCCCCTGCAGCACCACTTCGAGCTCAAGGGCTGGAACGAGGTCACCATCGTGGTCCGCTTCTGGATCGTCGCCGGGATCCTCGCCGGCGTGGGCCTGGGCCTGTTCTACCTCGACGCCCTGCCGAGGCTCGCCTCATGACCGCCCCGGCGGGCGGCGCCCCCTCCCTCCCCGCCGAGGAGCGCCCCTGGCCGGGGATGGACGTGGCCGGGCTGCGGATCCTCGTCACCGGCTTCGGCGTCTCCGGCTACGCGATCGCCGACCAGACCATGCAGCGCGGCGCCCGCGTGCTCGTCGTCGACGGGGCGGACACCCCCGAGATCCGCGAGCGCGCCCGGATCCTCGAGGTGCTCGGGGCGGAGTTCCGCCTCGGCACCGAGCACACCCGCGCCCTGCCCGAGGACCGCGAGATCGACCTCGTCGTCACCTCGCCCGGCTGGCGCCCCGACCAGCCCCTGCTCGCCGCCGCGGCCGCCCGCGGCATCCCCGTGTGGAGCGAGGTCGAGCTCGCCCGCCGCATGCAGGCCGCCGACGGCCCCGCCTGGCTCGGCATCACCGGCACCAACGGCAAGACCACGACCGTCACCATGCTCGAGTCGATCCTGCGCGCCGCGGGCCTGCGCGCCGTCGCCTGCGGGAACGTGGGACTGCCCGTGATCGAGGCGGCCCTGGACCCCGAGGGCTTCGACGTGCTCGCGCTGGAGCTGTCCAGCTTCCAGCTGCACTGGACCGAGCACCTGGACTGCGAGGCCGCGGTGGTGCTGAACGTGAGCGCCGACCACCTCGACTGGCACGGCGGCGCCGAGGAGTACGCCCGCGCCAAGGGACGCATCTTCGAGGGCGTCCGCACCGCCTGCGTCTACAACACCGCCGATGAGACCACCCTGCACCTGGTCGAGGAGGCGGACGTCGTCGAGGGCGCCCGCGCCGTCGGCATCTCGCTGGGCGCCCCGGGCCTGTCCGAGCTCGGGATCATCGACGGCATCCTCGTCGACCGCGCCTTCCACCCCGAGCGCCGCAGCTCCGCCGCCGAGCTCGCCACCCTCGCCGACCTCGCGCACCTGGGTCCCCAGGGCGCCGGCCCGCACGTGCTCCTGGACGCCCTCGCCGCGGCCGCGCTCGCCCGCGCGCACGGCGTCCCGGCCCATGCCGTCCGCGACGGGCTGCGCGCCTACCGCATGGGCGCCCATCGCGCCCAGCACCTCGCCACCGTCGACGGCATCGGCTTCGTCGACGACACCAAGGCCACCAACCCCGCCGCCGCCGCGGCCTCCCTCCAGGCGGCCGAGCGCGTGGTCTGGATCGCCGGCGGCGACGTCAAGGGCGCCGATCTCGGCCCGCTCGTCGCCGCCGCCGCGGACCGTCTGGTCGGCGTCGTGCTGCTGGGCCTGGACCCCGTGCCCTTCAGCGAGGCGCTCAGCCGACACGCCCCCGAGGTCCCCGTCCGGCGCATCGATCCGGGCGAGACTGACGACGTCGCCGCGCGCACCCGGCTGATGGAGGACGCGGTGCAGGCCGCCCGCTCCCTCGCCGCCGCAGGGGACGTGGTGCTGCTGGCCCCGGCCGCCGCCTCCATCGACCAGTTCCGTGACTACGCGGAACGGGGGGATCTGTTCGCCGCGGCCGTGACCCGACTGCCAGGAGAGCACGCATGACGATGGAGGACACCCGGCGCGACGCACGTCGCAGCACCGACTCCCGCGCGTCCGCCTCCGGCACCCGTCCCGCGGACCGCTCCACCTCCGTCGTCCGCCCCGACGAGGACCAGCCCCTGGGGAACATCTCCGGCCGCGTCCGCGAGGGCGTCGGCAGCTGGCTGCGCTCGCCGGCGCTGGACTTCTACGCCCTGATCGTCGTCGGCGCGATGCTGGTCGGCATCGGCCTGGTGATGGTGCTGTCGTCCTCCGCGGTCCTGAACATCTCCCGCGGCAACTCCGGCTACGCCGGCCTGGTCCGCCAGGGGACCTTCGCCGGGATGGGGCTCGTGCTGCTGATCATCGCCGCGATGCTGCCTCCGGGCTTCTACCGGCGCGCCGCCTGGCCGCTGCTGGGCCTCGGACTGATGCTGCAGTGCCTCGTCTTCGTCCCAGGACTGGGCGTGGCGGTGGACGGCAACCAGAACTGGATCATGATCGGCGGTCAGACGCTGCAGCCCTCGGAGTTCCTCAAGCTCGCGCTCGCCGTGTGGCTCGGGGCCCTGCTGTCGATCAAACGACCGCTGCTCCACCGACCCGCGCATCTGCTGTTCCCGCTGGCGCCCGGCGCCCTCCTGGCACTCGGTCTCGTGATGCTCGGGCAAGACCTCGGGACCATGATGATCATGGCCATGCTGGTCGCCGGAGCGATGTGGGTGGCCGGCATCCCGCGCCGGTGGTTCGCCCTCGCCGGCGCCGCAGGGGTCATCGGCATCATCTTCCTCACGGTCACCAGCGCCAACCGCATGGCTCGCATCACGAACTGGATCCTCGGGATCTGCGAGGGCGACTCCTGCTATCAGTCGGACCAGGGCCTGATGGGCCTGGCCGAGGGCGGCTGGTGGGGCGTCGGGCTCGGGGAGTCGCGGCAGAAGTGGGGACGTCTACCCGCCGCCCAGGACGACTACATCTTCGCGATCATCGGCGAGGAGCTCGGCCTGATCGGCACCCTCGGCGTGCTCGCGCTGTTCACCGTGCTCGCCCTGATCATGTTCCGCATGATCACCCGGCTCGAGGATCACTTCATGCAGATCACCGTCGCCGGCATCAGCGCCTGGCTGCTCGGCCAGGCCGTCGTGAACATGATGGTGGTCACCGGTCTGCTGCCCGTGATCGGCGTGCCCCTGCCGTTCATCTCCTCGGGCGGCTCGGCCCTGCTCGCCTCGATGACCGCGCTCGGCCTGCTGCTCTCCTTCGCCCGGCGCGAGCCCGGCGCGCAGGAGGCGATCAGCGCCCGCTTCGGTTCGGTGCGCCGCTCCGTCAGCGTCCAGCCCGCCCCGCGCGACAGCGCCCCCGCCGCCCGCCCCGCGAAGGCCGGACGCCGTGGGAAGGCCGGTCGCGCCGCGAAGGCCGGGCGCTCCTCGCGCTCTGGACGCTCCGCCTCGCGCCGCCGCCGCGGCGCCTCCAGCCCCTCCCGGAGGACCCGATGACCCCCACCCCGCCCCGCATCCTCCTGGCCGGCGGCGGCAGCGCCGGACACGTCTCCCCGCTGCTGGCCACCGCCGCGCAGATCCGCCGCCGCAGCCCCGAGTCCGAGATCATCGTGCTCGGCACCGCCCAGGGGCTCGAGACGGACCTCGTCCCCGCCGCCGGGCTCGAGCTCGTCACCATCGAGAAGGTCCCCTTCCCGCGCCGTCCGAACGGGGCGGCGCTGCGCTTCCCCGGGCGCTTCGCCGGCACGCTGAAGGCCGTGCGCGCCCTTCTGCGCGAGCGACGGATCGACGTGGTCGCCGGCTACGGCGGCTACGTCTGCCCGCCCGCCTATCTCGCCGCGGCCGCCCAGCGCCTGCCCGTCGTGATCCACGAGGCGAACCGTCGCCCGGGGCTCGCCAACCGCCTCGGCGCCCGCCGCGCCGCCGCCGTGCTCACCGCCTTCGAGGGCTCCACCCTCCCCGGTGCCCGCCGCATCGGCATGCCCATGCGCGAGGGGATCGCCCATCTCGACCGCGCCGCCCGCCGCGCGGAGGCCGTCGCCGGCTACGGGCTGGACCCGTCCCGCCCCGTGCTACTGGCCACCGGCGGGTCCCTCGGCGCCCAGCGTCTGAACGCCGCCGTCGGCGAGGCCGCCGAGGCCTTCACCGCCGCCGGCGCGCAGATCCTCCACGTCACCGGCCGCGGCAAGGCCGCCGGCCTCGCCGAGAGGGACGGCTACCGGGTGCTGGAGTACGTCTCCGCCATGGAGGACGCCTATGCGGCCTCCGACCTCGCCCTCACCCGCTCGGGCGCCGGCACCGTCAGCGAGCTGACGGCCGTCGGGCTGCCCGCCGTGCTGGTCCCGCTCCCGATCGGCAACGGCGAGCAGGCGCTGAACGGGGAGGAGGTCGTCGCCGCCGGCGGCGCGCTGATGGTCCCCGACGCCGAGCTCGACGCGCAGCACCTGCGCAGCGAGGTGCTGCCGCTGCTGCTGGACGACCAGCGGCGCGGCGCGATGGCCGAGGCCGCCCGCGCCTTCGGCATCACGGACGCGGCCGAGGTGATGGCCGACGTCGTGATCGGCGTCGCACGCCGAGCCTGACCCGGCAGCGCCGAGCGCCCGGATACCGTGACCCCATGACTCCCGCCTCCCCTCACGGCCCCGCACCCCGCACGATCCTGCGCCCCGGCGACGTGATCACCCGGCCGGACTGGCCGGCGGGGGAGAGCATCCGCTCGGCGCACGTGGTGCGGATCGGCGGCGCCGGCATGAGCGCCGTGGCGCGGCTCGCCCTCGAGGCCGGGCTCGCCGTGAGCGGGTCGGACTCGCAGGACGGCCAGTTCATCGCCCCGCTGCGCGAGGCCGGCGCCCGGATCGGGATCGGCTTCGACGCCGCGCTGCTCGCCGAGGACTGCGACCTCGTCATCGTCTCGACCGCCGTGCGCGCCGACAACCCCGAGGTCGCCGCCGCCCAGGAGCGCGGCATCCCGGTGATCCACCGCGCCGCGGCGCTCGCGGGCCTGCTCGGGGAGCGGGACCTGATCGCCGTCGCCGGCACCCACGGCAAGACCACCACCACCGGCATGGCCGTCGCCGCGCTGCGCGGCGCCGGGCAGGACCCGGCCTGGGCTCTCGGCGCGGCCGTGCCCGATCTGGGCCGCAACGCCGGCTTCGGGGAGCAGCCCGGCGGCAGCGGCCCGGACAGCCCCGCCGTCGTGGAGGCCGACGAGTCCGACGGCTCCTTCCTCGCCTTCGCCCCGCGCTCGATCGTCGTCACCAACCTCGAGCCCGACCACCTCGACTTCCACGGCGACGCCGAGACCCTGACCGCCGCCTTCGACGCGCTCGTGGACCGGCTGCGACCGGGCGGCACCCTCGTCGTCTGCGAGGACGACCCCGGCGCCGCCGCCCTCGGCGAGAGGGCCCGGGCCCGGGGCGTCGCCGTCCAGGGCTACGGCACCGCGGAGGGCATCGCGTGGACGCTGCGCGCCGAGCGCAGCGGGGCCCGCGGCGCCGAGGTCGAGATCGAGGGCCCCGCCGGCCCGTTGACCCTGTCCCTCGCCGTCACCGGCCACCACAACGTCCTCAACGCCGTCGGCGCCCTCGCCGCGACCGCCGCCGCGGACCCGTCCCTGGACCCCGCCCGCCTCGCCGCGGGCCTGGGCACCTTCACCGGCGCCTCCCGCCGCTTCGACGTGGCGGGCACCGCCGGGGGAGTGACCGTCGTGGACGACTACGCCCACCACCCCCGCGAGGTCGCCGCGACCCTGGACGCCGCCCGCGGGATCGTCGAGGCGCAGGAGACGCCGGGCCGCGTCCTCGCCGTCTTCCAGCCCCACCTCTTCTCCCGCACCCGCGACTTCGCCGCGGACTTCGCCGCCGCGCTCGAGGCCGCGGACCTCGCCTGGGTGATGCCCGTCTACGCCGCCCGCGAGGACCCCGACCCCGCCACCACCGCCCGTACCATCACCGGCCACGCCGGCGAGGCCGTGGTCCCCCTCGACGCCGACGCGCAGGTCCTCGACCTGGTCCCGGCCGCGGCCCGCCCCGGCGACCTGCTGCTGATGCTGGGCGCCGGCGACATCGTCGAGACGACCCCGGCGCTGCTCGCCGCGCTCGAGGCGGACTCCCGGGACCGCGCCTGATGGCACGCCGCCCCACCACGCCCCGACCGCGCCCCGGCACGGTCCGCCCGACGCCGCCCGCGGAGCGCCCCGAGCAGTCCGCCGAGCGGCGCCCCGCCCGCGAGGCCAGTCCCCGCCCCACGGGAGGGGCCGGCTCCGGCGGGGGCCCGTCGCGGACCGCGCGGTCGGGCCGCACCCCGCAGCCCGGGCGCACCCCGCAGTCGGGCCGGGCCGCGTCGACCGGCCGGAGCGCCGCTCCGGCGCCCTCGGCCCGCAGCGCGCACTCGGCCCCCTCGGCTCACTCGGCTCACTCGGCCCCCTCGGCCTCCTCGCCGTCCCCGGCGCCGGGCGCAGGCCGGGGCCGGAGCCGCAGCCTGGGTCGACCCGCTGTCGAGCCCGAGGCGCCGCTCGCCCCGCCTCGCACCCAGGAGGAGGAGTCGGGAGGCGGCCGGGTCGTCCAGGCTGCGGACCGCTTCCGCGAGCTCGTCGCGGGACGCCCGTGGCGCCGGCGTCGGCGCGCGATCATCGCCGGCACCCTCGTGACGCTGCTCGTGCTCGTCGCCGCCCTCGCCGCCGCCGTGATGCTCCCGGCCCTGCAGGTCCGCGACATCACCGTCGAGGGGACCGGGTACGTCGCCGAGGAGGACGTGCGCGAGGCCGTCGCCTCCCACACCGGCGACAGCGTGCTGCTGCTCCCCGTCGACGAGATCGCCGGCCGGGCCGCCGAGGTGCCGGGCGTCGCCTCCGCCGAGGTCGACCGGGCCTGGCCCGACGGCATGACCGTCACCGTCACCGAGGCCGCCCCGGTCGCCCAGCTCACCCGCGCCGACGGCAGCACCGCCGTGGTCGACGCCGCGGGGGAGGAGCTCCCGGCCGCGGCCGCCGAGGGCGCGACCCTGGTGCCGATGACCGTCCAGGGCGGCGCCGCCGACCCCGAGGGCGCGGCCGCGACCATGAGCGAGGTGCTCGCCTCCCTGCCCGATCCGCTGCGCGGCGCGGTCCGGGAGGTCTCCGCCTCCAGCACCAGCGACGTCACCCTCGTCCTCACCCTCGAGGACGGCGGCACGAAGACGGTCGTCTGGGGCGATGCGCACGATGCGGAGCTCAAGGCCGAGGTGGTGCAGGCGCTGCTGGGCCGGCCCGGCACGACCATCGACGTCTCCTCCCCGGTCGCACCCGTCACCCGCTGACCTCCTCCGCTGCGACGCCGGCCCCCGTGCGCCGGGAGCGGGACGGGGACGGGCGGGCGGACACCCCGCAGTCCGACGGATCGGGCGGACCGGACGGTGACATTGGCCCGGCTCGCGCCCGACACGCGCCCTCGGTGTTTGCGTGCGCGTGCACTCCTCCTTAGCGTCGAGAGAAAGGAGAGGCGCCCCGAAGTCCGAACCTCAAGTAGAGGTCAAGGGTTGAGGAGCGGTCGCGACCAGGCGCGATCCAGGCGCTTCTCCAGGAAGACCAACAAGAGCCAAGAGCAAGGACCAAACGTGGCCGGAACCCAGATCTCCCTCGCAGTCATCAAGGTCGTCGGCGTCGGCGGCGGAGGTGTCAACGCCGTCAACCGCATGATCGAGTCCGGGCTCAAGGGCGTCGAGTTCATCGCGATCAACACCGACGCCCAGGCGCTCCTCATGTCCGACGCCGACGTCAAGCTCGACGTCGGCAAGGAGATCACCCGTGGTCTCGGCGCCGGCGCCGACCCCGAGGTGGGCAAGAAGGCCGCCGAGGACCACGCCGAGGAGATCGAGGAGGTCCTGCGCGGGGCCGACATGGTCTTCGTGACCGCCGGCGAAGGCGGCGGCACCGGCACGGGCGGCGCGCCCGTCGTCGCGAAGATCGCCCGCAGCCTCGGCGCCCTGACCATCGGCGTGGTCACCCGCCCCTTCACCTTCGAGGGCCGCCGCCGCTCGACCCAGGCCGAGTCCGGCATCGCCGCGCTCCAGGCCGAGGTCGACACCCTCATCGTGATCCCCAACGACCGCCTGCTCTCCATCGCGGACAAGCAGGTCTCGATGCTCGACGCCTTCAAGAGCGCGGACCAGGTTCTGCTCTCCGGCGTCCAGGGCATCACGGACCTGATCACCACCCCGGGCCTGATCAACCTCGACTTCGCGGACGTGAAGTCCGTGATGCAGGGCGCGGGCAGCGCCCTGATGGGCATCGGCTCCGCCCGCGGCGACGACCGCGCGCTGCAGGCCGCGGAGCTCGCGGTCTCCAGCCCGCTGCTCGAGGCCTCGATCGACGGCGCCTACGGCGTGCTGCTCTCCATCCAGGGCGGCAGCGACCTGGGCCTGTACGAGGTCTCCGAGGCCGCGCGCCTCGTCCAGGAGGCCGCGCACCCGGATGCGAACATCATCTTCGGCTCCGTCATCGACGACGCCCTCGGCGACGAGGTCCGCGTGACCGTGATCGCCGCAGGCTTCGAGGGCGGCGGTCCCCAGCCGCGCCAGGACCTCACCCCGCAGCAGCGCCCCGCCGCCCGCACCGAGCAGCCCGCCCAGCGCCCTGCGGTGCAGCAGCGGCCCGCCGTGCAGCAGCGTCCCGCCTCCTCCGAGCAGCGCCCCGGCCAGGGCACCGGCGCGACCGCCGCCTCCCCGGGCGCCTGGGGCCTGCCGCAGCAGGCCTTCTCCCCGTCGCGGCCCAGCGCCCCCGAGCCCGAGACCGAGGCGCTGGACGCCGCTGACGTCGAGGACGCGGGCCAGCAGCAGAACGTCGCCCCGCAGCCGGCGCCCCGGGCCCCCGAGCCCACCCGCCCGCCGCACATCGAGGAGCCCCCGGCGGACGACGACGACCTCGACCTGCCGTCCTTCCTGAAGTGACGAGCCCCCTCAGGGCACGGGCCCCGCGGATCCGCGGGGCCCGTGCCCTGTTCACGGGCCGTGCCGGAGGGGTCAGCACGGGCGAGCACGCCGCCCTCAACCTCGCCCGCCACGTCGGCGACGACGCACAGGCTGTCGAGGAGAACCGGTCGCGGGTGGTCGCGGAGATCGGCGCACCGCTGGTCTTCGTCGAGCAGGTCCACTCCGCCGATGTGCTCGTGCTGCCCGCACTGGACGCCGGGCCCGGGCACGGACCGGGGCCCGCGGGGGAGCCGGGACCCGTCGTGCGCGCCGACGCGATCGTCACCGACCGCACCGACGTGGCGCTCGCGATCATGGTCGCCGACTGCCTGCCCGTGCTGCTCTCCGACCCGGTCGCCGGGGTCGTCGCCGTCGCCCACGCAGGCCGCCGCGGCCTGCTGGACGGCGTGCTCGAGGCGACACTCTCAGACATGGCCGCCCTCGGCGCCCGCCCCGCGGACGTGACCGCGAGCATCGGCCCGTCGATCTGCGGCGCCTGCTACGAGGTGCCGGAGCAGATGCGAGAGGACGCCGCGGCCCTTCTGCCCGCGACCGCCTCGAGCACGAGCTGGGGGACCCCGGCGCTGGACCTGCGGGCGGGAGCGGTCTCCGTGCTGCAGGACGCCGGCGTCCCTGCCGAGGCGATCGACGCCGACCATCCCTGCACCCTCGAGGACGAGCGCTTCTTCTCCTACCGCCGCAGCGCCGCTACCGGCCGCTTCGCCGGGGTGCTGCGCAGGGACTGAGCCGGCCCCGGGGGATCCCGGCCGGGCTCCGCCGCCCCGCCCGGGACCCGGACGGCCCGCACGACACGACGTGCACGTCACGCCGCGACACGCGCACGACACGCCGACGACGTCCCTGTCGTGTCGAATCGCCTGCTGTACTTTCGAGTCAACGGGCTCCCGCGCACTCCCCGTGCTTCCCTGGGGCCCAGGTCAGCGCGAACAACGACTGGGAGATCTGCGATGGGAACCTGGCGCAACGCCATGGTCGCACTCGGCCTCGCCAACGAGGTCGACGACGAGTACTACGAGGACGAGCGGTACCGCGAGGAGCAGCCTGCTCCGTCCCGCCGCACCGAGCGGGCGCCCGAGCCCACCATCGAACGGGAGGCCCAGGTGACCCCGATCCGTCAGCACTCGAACGTGGTCGCGATGGCCCCGGCAGTGGAGGAGTCGATGCAGCGCATCACCACGATCCATCCGCGGTCGTACAACGACGCCAAGGCGATCGGCGAGTCCTTCCGTGACGGCGTGCCGGTGATCATGAACCTCTCGGACATGCAGGACGGCGACGCCAAGCGCATGGTCGACTTCTCCGCCGGCCTCGTCTTCGGCCTGCGCGGCACGATCGAGCGCGTCACCTCCAAGGTGTTCCTGCTGTCGCCGGAGTTCGTCCAGGTCGACGGGGACTCCTCGGCCGACGAGGGCAGCTTCTACAACCAGAGCTGAGCATCCCGTGCAGCTCGTCGCCGGGATCCTCTATCTCGCAGTCCTGCTCTATCTGCTCCTGCTCCTGGCGCGCCTGGTGCTCGAGTGGATCCAGGGCTATGCCCGCGAGTTCCGCCCCTCGGGACTGGTGCTGGTGCTCTTCGAGGTGGTCTTCACGCTGACGGACCCCCCGGTCAAGCTCTTGCGCCGTCTGATCCCCCCGGTGCGGCTCGGTGCGGTGAGCCTGGACCTGTCCCTGATGATCCTCCTGATCGTGGGTTGGATCGTGCTGCGCGTCCTCGCAGGCCTCGCGGCCTGATCACGACCCGGCGATGTGAGGTGCGCGATTCTCCCGGCCCCGATGCAGGGGTCAGCCGCCGATCCGCTAGGCTGTCCGCACCGCGCCTCACCGCGCAAACCGACTCACGAATGACGAAAAGGTGACCCATGGCTCTGATGCCCGAAGACCTGATGAATCAGCGGTTCACCCCGGTCCGGTTCTCCGAGGGTTACGACATGGACGAGGTCGACAACTTCCTCGACAACGAGGTCGAACCCCGCCTGAAGGAACTGATCTCCGAGAACGAGCGCCTGAAGAAGGAGCTCGAGGAGGCGCACAACCGCATCGCTGAGCTCGAGTCCGGTGCTCCTGCCGCGGCCGCCGGCCCGGCCGTCGAGGCCGAGGACCAGGACGACGAGCCCCTCGTCTCCGAGGTGCCCGACTCCGCCGCCGATGAGACCGCCCCGCAGGCCGTCGTCGCCGACGAGGAGCCCTCGGCCGCGGCCGAGGAGCCCGTCCCCGCCTCTGTGCAGACCCCGGACCAGTCCGCTGCCGGCATCATCGCCCTGGCCAACCGCCTGCACGACGAGCACGTCAAGAACGGCGAGGACGAGCGCGACCGGCTCATCACCGAGGCGAATGAGGAGCACAAGCGCATCGTCGGCGAGGCCGAGGAGAAGTCCCGCACCACGCTGGCCGAGCTCGAGACGAAGAAGGCCGAGCTCGACAAGACCATCGAGGGCCTGCGCAACTTCGAGCGCGACTACCGCAACCGTCTGCGCAACTACCTGGAGAACCAGCTGCGCGAGCTCGACACGAGCGAGACGCAGGACAAGCAGGCGAACTTCGGTCTGTGAGCACTCCTGACCCCGCGTCGACGAGCGCCGGCCCGCAGAGGTCCGGCGCTCGTCGCCGTCTGAGCCGCCCCGCCGTCCTCGCCGTCGTCGGCCTGCTCGCGGTCGTGCTCCTGGTCGCGGACCAGGTGACGAAGAACTGGGCGGTGGCGACCCTCCCCGAGCTCGACCCCCAGCCCTTCCTCGGCGAGGTGCTGCAGCTGACCCTGCTGTACAACACCGGCGCGGCCTGGGGGATGGGCGCGGAGATCACCCCGGTGGTCACCTGCCTGCAGATCGCGATCGTGATCGGCGTGATCGCCTTCGCGGTCCGCTCGGTCCGCTCGCCCTGGTACGCGCTGGCCCTCGGTCTGATCATGGGCGGCGCGCTCGGCAACATCCACGACCGCCTGCTGCGGGCCCCCGGCCCCTTCCACGGCGCGGTCGTCGACTTCCTCGAGCTGCCGAACTGGCCCGTCTTCAACGTCGCCGACATGGCCGTGGTGGGCGGGGCGATCCTGGTGATCGTGCTGGGGCTGTTCGGCCTCGACGCCGATCCCGCCCGCGCCGCGCAGGAGCAGGCCGAGGCCGAGCAGGAGCAGGCCCGCGCCGAGCAGAAGCAGGCCGGCGCCGAGCAGGAGCAGGCCCGTTCCGCCGAGCCGTCGACGGGAGACCCGGCGGAGGATTCTCCGGAGGCGGAGAAGTGAGCGCCTCCCGCACCCTGATGGTCCCCGACGGCCTCGCCGGGGAGCGCGTGGACGTGGGCATCTCCCGCATGCTGGGCCTGTCCCGCACCCGCGCCGCCGACCTCGTCTTGGCCGGGCACGTCCTGGTCGACGGCCAGGTCCCCGCCCGCTCCACCCGTCTCGAGCCCGGCGCGGTGGTGGACGTCGAGCTGCCGGACGAGAAGCCGGCCGTCGAGGTCCGGCCCCAGATCGCCGAGGGCATGAGCCTCATCCACCAGGACGACGACATCGTCGTGATCGACAAGCCCGTGGGCGTCGCTGCGCATCCGAGCGCCGGCTGGTCCGGGCCGACGGTGCTGGGCCATCTCGCCGCCGCCGGCGTCTCGATCCGCACCAGCGGCGACCCCGAGCGGCAGGGGATCGTCTCCCGTCTGGACGTCGGGACCAGCGGGCTCATGGTCGTCGCCCGCACCGAGCGCGCCTACACCACGCTGAAGGACGCCTTCCGCGCCCGCGAGGTGGGGAAGGTGTACCACGCGGTGTGCCAGGGGGCGCCCGATCAGCCCTCCGGCACGATCGACGCGCCCATCGGCCGCTCGCCGAGCCACGACTACAAGTTCGCGGTGCGCGAGGACGGCAAGCACTCGGTCACCCACTACGAGACCCTCGAGGAGCTGCGCGGCGCGACCCTGCTGCGTGTGGGCCTGGAGACCGGCCGCACCCACCAGATCCGCGTGCACATGGCCGCGCTGCGACATCCCCTGGTCGGCGACCCGCTCTACGGCGCGGACCCGACCCTGGCGACGAAGGTGGGCCTGGTGCGGCAGTGGCTGCACGCGATGGAGCTCACCTTCGTCCATCCCGTCAGCGGGCGCGAGGTCACCTACGCCTCCACCTACCCGGACGACCTCCAGCAGGCGCTCGAGCGGCTCAGGGAGCGCTGAGCAGGGCGGGGCGTGGCGCACAGCTCTGGTGTCGCCCCGCGCGTTGCCCGGGTGTCGGCGTCACCGGCATCGGCCATGCAGGGGTTACCGTCGAGCCATGACCGACGAGCAGACCTCCGGAGCGCTGACCCCCACCCGGGATGCCGCCCTGTCCCGCCCCGACTTCCCCGTCGCCCGCGTCGCGCGCCGCCTGGGCCTCGACCCCGAGGGTGCCGAGCTCGCGCTGCGCGACGACGAGCGGGTGCGTGCCGCGCTCGCACGCTCCGTCGAGGAGTTCCTCGCCGCCGATGACGACCGCCGCGCCGGACGGCCCCCGAGCTCCGAGCTCGCCCTGGACCCCGACTTCCCGACCGGCGTGGGCATGGCGCTCGTCGGCGCCGCGGTGCTGTGGGAGGCGCGGGATCTGGTGCCGAAGGTCGCGCTGCGCGTGGCGAAGGACCACTACGAGGACGGGGCCGACGAGCTCGCCGCGAGCTACGTCGCCCTCGTCCAGGAGTCGGTCGAGCCGGGGGAGCGCAGCGACGACGACGCCCTCGCCTGGGCGGCGCAGTCCCTGCTCGTCTCGGTGCTGCAGCGCTCCGGGGACCCGGCCCGCGCCGACGAGATCGCCCGCGACCTCGCCGCCCATGCGATCCCGATCGACCTGTGGCGCGACGACGACCCGACCCTGCCGGACGACTCCCTGGCCTGGCACGGCGGCGCCTTCGTGGGCGGGATCCCGCCGCGCCGCGACGAGCGACGCCTCAGCTTCGAGGACGTCCACGACTACATGAACACGCTCATGGCGGACATGCAGCGCGAGCAGGCGGCGGAGGACGACGGCCGGGGCTGAGCACGCCGGGCGCGCGGAAGCGTCCCCGCCCGTGCCCTGACCCCTCGCCGAATGAACGGGGCGCCCTCCTCACGGGCAGCGTGAACTGCGACGTCCATCCTGCGCACCCACGCCGAGGTCGCGGACCCGCGCCGAGGATCCGGCTGAGCAGCGCCCTTCAACGCCCCGGTGCGCCGGCGGATTCCCGACACGCCGGACGCGCCGGGGTGACCTCTCCGACCCCCGCCTGAGCGCTCGCCCGTCGGCCCTCGCGGCTACGCTGGTGGGCATGGCTTCTGCGGGTTCCGATGACTTCGTCCATCTCCACGTCCACACCGACTACTCGCTGCTGGACGGCGCCGCGAAGATCGACAAGCTGGTCGCCGAGACGGTGAACCAGGGCCAGCAGGCGGTGGCGATCACCGACCACGGCTATCTCTTCGGCGCCTACGAGTTCTACAAGGCCGCGACCGACGCCGGGGTCAAGCCCATCGTCGGCATCGAGGCCTATGTGACTCCCGGGACGAGTCGTCATGACCGCACCCGCGTGCAGTGGGGCACCAAGGAGCAGCAGGCGGCGGGCGACGACGTCTCCGCCCGCGGCGCCTACACCCACATGACCCTGCTGTCGAAGTCGACCGAGGGCATGCACAACCTCTTCCGCCTCGGCTCGGCCGCGTCCCTCGACGGGCAGATGGGCAAGTGGCCGCGGATGGACCGCGAGATCCTCTCGAAGTACGCGCCGGGCCTGATCGCCACCTCCGGCTGTCCCTCCGGCGAGGTGCAGACCCGCCTGCGGCTGGGACAGTTCGACGAGGCCGTGAAGGCCGCCGGCGAGTTCCAGGACATGTTCGGCAGGGACAGCTACTTCATCGAGCTGATGGACCACGGGCTCGACATCGAGAAGCGCGTGACCAAGGACCTGCTCGAGGTCGCCAAGGCCGTCGGTGCGCCGCTGGTGGCGACCAACGACCTCCATTACGTCACCGAGCAGGACGCCACCATCCAGGACGTGCTGCTGTGCATCAACTCCGGCTCGCGCCTGAACGACCCCGACCGCTTCAAGTTCGGCGGCTCCGGCTACTTCCTGAAGTCCGCCCAGCAGATGCGGGAGCTGTTCCGTGAGTTCCCCGAGGCCTGCGACAACACGCTGCGCATCGCCGAGATGTGCGACGTCTCCTTCACCACCACGAACGAGGGCGCGAACTACATGCCCCACTTCCCCACCCCGGGCGGGGAGGACGAGGAGTCGTGGTTCGTCAAGCAGGTCCAGGACGGGCTCGAGTACCGCTACCCCTCCGGCATCCCCGACGAGGTCCAGAAGCGCGCCGACTACGAGGTCGGGATCATCCTCCAGATGGGCTTCCCCGGCTACTTCCTGGTCGTCTCCGACTACATCAAGTGGGCCAAGGAGCAGGGGATCCGCGTCGGCCCCGGCCGTGGCTCCGGCGCAGGCTCCATGGTCGCCTACGCCATGCGCATCACCGACCTCGACCCGATCGAGCACGGCCTGCTCTTCGAGCGGTTCCTGAACCCGGACCGCGTCTCCATGCCCGACTTCGACGTCGACTTCGATGATCGCCGCCGCGGCGAGGTCATCGAGTACGTCGAGCAGAAGTACGGCGACGACAAGGTCTCCCAGGTCGTCACCTACGGCGTCATGAAGACGAAGAACTCCATCAAGGACGCCGCCCGCGTGCTCGACTACCCCTTCGCGATGGGGGACAAGATCACCAAGGCGCTGCCGCCGGCGGTGATGGGCAAGGACATCCCGATCAACGGGATCTTCGACCCCGAGAACAAGCGCTACGCGGAGGCGACCGAGTTCCGCCGCATGCACGACGAGGACCCCGACGTCCAGAAGGTCGTCGAGATCGCCAAGGGCGTGGAGGGCCTGACCCGCGGCTGGGGCGTGCACGCCTGCGCGGTCATCATGTCCAGCCACACCCTCACCGACATCATCCCGATGATGCGCCGCCCCTCCGACGGTCAGATCATCACCCAGTTCGAGTACCCGACCTGCGAGACGCTCGGCCTGCTGAAGATGGACTTCCTGGGGCTGCGGAACCTCACCGTCCTCTCCGACGCGGTGGAGAACATGTCCCGCAACGGGAAGACCCCGCCGGACCTGGAGACCCTGCCCTTCGACGACCCGGCGACCTACGACCTGCTCCAGCGCGGCGACACCCTCGGGGTGTTCCAGCTCGACGGCTCCGGCATGCGCACCCTGCTGCGGCAGATGAAGCCCGACCAGTTCGGGGACATCACCGCCGTCTCGGCGCTGTACCGTCCGGGCCCGATGGGCATGGGCTCGCACACCAACTACGCGCTGCGCAAGAACGGCCTGCAGGAGATCACGCCGATCCACCCCGAGCTCGAGGAGCCGCTCTCGGAGATCCTCGACGAGACCTACGGCGTGCTCGTCTACCAGGAGCAGGTGATGCAGACGGCGCAGAAGGTCGCCGGCTACTCGCTCGGCGAGGCGGACATCCTCCGCCGCGCCATGGGCAAGAAGAAGAAGGCGGAGCTGGACAAGCAGTACGTCTCCTTCGAGGCGGGCATGAAGGACAACGGCTACTCCGACGCCGCCGTGCAGGCGCTGTGGGAGACGCTGCTGCCCTTCGCGGACTACGCCTTCAACAAGTCCCACTCCGCCGCCTACGGCGTGGTCTCGTACTGGACCGCCTACCTCAAGGCGAACCACCCCACCGAGTACATGGCCGCGCTGCTGACCTCCACCCAGGAGAACCGCGACCGACTCGGCCTCTACCTCGGCGACTGCCGCCACCGCGGCATCACCGTGCTGCCCCCGGACGTCAACGAGTCCGACCTGTACTTCTCCGCCGTCGGCGACGACATCCGCTTCGGCCTCTCCGCGATCCGCAACGTCGGCGCGAACGTGGTCGAGGAGATCATCCGCACCCGCGAGGAGAAGGGCGCCTTCACCTCCTTCACGGACTTCCTGGACAAGGTCCCGCTGTCGGTGTGCAACAAGCGCACCATCGAGTCGCTGATCAAGGGCGGCGCCTTCGACTCCCTCGGCCACAACCGCCGCTCCCTCGTGCTGATCCACGAGGACGCCGTCGACTCGGTCGTCGACGTCAAGCGCAAGGAGGCCCAGGGCCAGTACGACCTCTTCGCCGATGTCTTCGGCGGCGCGGGCGGCGGCGAGGGCGCGGACGCGATGGCCTCCGGCTCCGCCGCGACGCTGACCATCCCGGACCTGCCCGAGTGGGACCGCAAGGAGCTGCTCGCCTTCGAGCGCAACATGCTGGGCCTGTACGTCTCGGACCATCCCCTGTACGGGCTCGAGCACGTCATCGCCCAGAACTCTTCCACCTCCATCAGCTCGCTGGCCGACGAGGGCGCCGTCAAGGACGGCGAGATGGTCACGATCGCGGGGCTGATCACCACCCTGCAGCGCAAGACCACCAAGAAGGGCGACATGTGGGCGATCGCCACGGTCGAGGACCTCGAGGGCTCGATCGACTGCCTGATGTTCCCCTCGACCTACATGACCGTCGCCTCCGAGCTCGCCGAGGACCTCGTCGTCTCGATGAAGGGCCGGGTCGACACCTCTAAGGGCATGCCCGAGCTGCGGGTCATGGAGATGACGATCCCGGAGACCGGGGGAGGGGTCGACGGGCCCGTCACCATCGCCCTGCCCGCCCTGCGCGCCACCGAGAAGGTGGTCGGCGACCTCCGCGGCGTGCTCGAGGACAACCCCGGCTCCTCCGAGGTGCGGGTCAAGCTCCAGGAGCCCGGCCGCACGACCCTGATGCAGCTGGACAAGCGCCTCGCGGTCACCCCGTCGGCCGCGCTGTACGCCTCGCTGAAGGCCCTGCTGGGCCCGGGATGCCTCTCCTGAGCACGGCAGCGCGAGGGTGACGGCGTGAGCACGCCGTCCGTGCGGCGCGGCGCCGGGGACGGTCCACGGCGGCCCGCGTCCTGGCGCATCGCGACCTTCAACATCCGCCACTGCCTGGGCCGCGACGGACGGGTGGACCTCGCCCGCACTGCCCGGACGATCGCCGCGCTGCAGGTCGACGCGATCGGCCTGCAGGAGGTGGACGTCGCCTACGGGCCCCGCTCGGGGCACGAGGACCAGGCCTCCCGGCTCGCGGAGCTGCTGGGCTGGGAGGTCGCCTTCGGGGCCGCGCTCGACCTGCCGCCCCTCCGGCCCGACGGCCCGCGCCGCCGCTACGGGGTCGCGCTGCTCACCCCGCATGCGCTCACGGGCCCCGTGATGCACGCCCTTCCCGCGCACCCGAGCGCCCCTGCGCGGCACGAGCCTCGCGGGGTGCTGCACGCGCAGGTGACCCGCGGCGGCGATGCGCTCGACCTGCTGGTCACCCATCTGGACAACGACCTGCCCCAGCACCGCACCGCGGAGGTGCTCGGCATCCTCCGCCGCGCCGAGGGGATCACCGGACCGGCCGTGCTGCTCGGCGACCTCAACGCCGCCCCGCACCGCCCCGAGCTCGCACCGCTCGCCGCCGCCGGCTGGCGGGAGGCGGCCGACGCGCTGCGCGGACCCGGGCGCGGCCTGCGGGAACTGGCCGTGCTCTCCGCGCTGACGGGCCCCCGCGCGCGCCCGACCCACCCGGCGCGCGTCCCCGTGCGCCGCATCGACTCGCTGTGGGTGCGCGGCGCGGTGGACGTGCTGGACCTCGCCACCGGTCCGCTCACCGACTCCGACCACCGCCCCGTCGTGGCGACGCTGCGCGCCCGGACCGCCCCGCACGACCACGGACCCGGCCCGGAGCCCCGCACCGTGTGGGACCTGGACTAGCGTGGACCCATGAGCGTCATCGCCGAGGAGCTGCTGCCCGACTCCCTGCTGGAGACCTTCCGCGAGCGCGCGGTGGTCCACGACCGGGAGAACACCTTCCCCGAGCAGGACCTCGCCGACCTGCGCGAGCGCGGATACCTGCGCCTGCTGGTCCCCCGCGAGCTCGGCGGACTCGGGGGCAGCCTGCTGGAGGCCGCGCGCGTCCAGCGCCGCCTGGCCGGCGCCGCCCCCGCCACCGCCCTGTCGATGAACATGCACCTCGTCGTCACCGGCGCCGCGCTGCACGCCCACCGCCTCGGCGCGGAGCCCGTGCGCACCATCCTCGAGGACGCCGCCGCGGAGAAGCTGTTCGCCTTCGGGATCTCCGAGGCGGGCAACGACGCGATGCTCTTCGACTCCGCCACCCGCGCCGTCCCCGACGGCGACGGCTTCCACCTCACCGGCACCAAGATCTTCACCTCCCTCGCCCCCGTCTGGGACCGCCTGGTCGTGCACGGCCGGGTCGCCGTCGCGCGCGAGGACGACCCCCGGCTCGTGTTCGGGGTGATCGAGCGCGACGAGCACGTCGAGACCCTCGACGACTGGGACACCCACGGCATGCGCCCCTCCCAGTCCCGCACGACGCGTCTGGACGGCGCGGCCGTCACGGCGGAGCGGGTGCTGACCACCACCCCCGTCGGCCCCAACACCGACCCCTTCGTGATGGGGATCTTCGGCGCCTTCGAGCTGCTGATCGCCTCGGTGTACACCGGGGTCGCGCAGCGCGCCGTGGAGGTGGGCAGCTCGATCGCGACCACCCGCCGCAACGCCACCAAGGGCATCGTCCACGCCGACGACCCCGACATCCGCTGGCGCCTCGCCGACGCCGCGATCCGCCTCGACGGCGCGGTGCTGCAGGCCGAGAAGGTCCTCGCCGACCTCGACGCGCTCGGCACCGGGGAGAGCGGCCCGGGCACGAGCGACCACGGGCCGCGCTGGTTCCTGCACTTCTCCGGGGTGAAGTCCCGCGCCACCGAGGCCGCGATCGCCGCGGTCGACCAGGCGCTGCGCGCCAGCGGCGGCGCCCAGTACTTCCGCCGCAGCGAGCTCGAGCGCCTCTCCCGCGACGTGCGCGCCGGGCTCTACCACCCCTCCGACGAGGAGTCCGTCCACGCCTCCTACGCCAAGGCGCTGCTGGGCGAGATCGGCTCCCCGCGCTGACCGTGCGACGGCTATGATCAGGCCGTCGCAGCCGATGCTCGGGGGAGAGCGGGGGAGACTGCGGCCAGGGGAAGGGGAGCACCGCAGTGAGCCGGTCGACGACGGCGCCCGCGCGCCGACGGGGCACCACGATCTCCACCGCCGTGATCGCGCTCCTCGCGCTCGTGCTCACCGCCTTCGCGCTGCGCCACCCCGGCCAGGAGTCCTCCCAGATCGAGGTGTCCGACGGCGGCGTGTGGGTCAGCCACCGCGGCGACGGGATGATCGGGAGGATGAACGTCGACGCGGGCGAGCTCGACGCGCGCCTGAGCATCGTCGGCGACGAGCTCGAGATCCTGCAGTCCGGGTACACCGTGATGACGGTCGGCGGCCGCGGCTACACCATGATCAACACCGCCTCGATCGTCCGCGGCGGCACCATCGAGCTCCCGCCCGAGACCGAGGTCGCGCTCGGCGGGGACCGCATCGCGATCGCCGCGCCCGACGGACGGGTCTGGATCCTCACCCCCGAGCAGGCGGCGGCCTTCACCACCTCCGCGGTCGAGCCCGTCCACACCACCGACGGCGGGGCGCCGCAGATCGCGGTCACCGACGCCGGGACCGTGCTCGTCCTCGACGGCGACCAGCTGCTGCGCTTCCCCCGCACCCTCGACACCTCCTCCCCGCGCCAGGAGGACCCCCTCACCGTCGGCGGCCTGACCGGAGCCGGGGACGAGGTCGCCCTCAGCGCCGTCGGCGAGGAGCCGGTGGTGCTGGACCGCGAGAAGCGCCAGCTGCGCCTCGGCACCCGCCTGCGCGCCGTCGACCTCACCGAGGCCGGGGTCTCCGACGCCGCCGGGATCGAGTTCCAGGCCCCAGGCCCGGAGAGCGACCGACTCGCCGTCGCGACCGAGGACGTGCTGCTGGAGGTCCCGCTCGGCCGGGGCGAGATCGTGGAGCATCCCGCCGGCGGCACCGGCACCCCCGCCGTCCCGGTCCGGGCCGGCTCCTGCACCTACGGCGCCTGGAACGGCTCCCTGCGCTACGCCCGGATCTGCGACGGCGCGGAGCCCGTGCTCGAGGCGGTCCCCGAGGCGGACGCCGGCGCGGAGCTCGTGCTGCGCGAGAACCACGACCTCGTCGTCCTGGACGACGCGAGCGGCTCCGCCTCCTGGACGATCCAGAAGGACATGGCCCTGGTCGACGACTGGGTCATCACCCAGGACATCCAGCAGGACGAGAAGGAGGTCGAGGAGGAGACGGTCACCACCACGATCACCGACGTCGAGGAGGAGCGGGACCAGGAGAACCGTCCGCCCGTCGCCAACGACGACGAGCACGGGGTGCGCCCCGGCGCGAACGTCGTCCTGCCCGTGACCCGCAACGACACCGACCCCGACGGAGACGTGCTGCTCGCCGACGTCAAGGGCGCCCAGCCCGAGGCCGGGACCGTCACCCCGATCCGCGGCGGCACCCAGCTGCAGGTCGCCGTCGACGAGGACGCGAGCGGCACCTCCACCTTCACCTACGAGGTCTCCGACGGACGCGGCGGCACCGACACCGCGACCGTGACCCTCACCGTGCACGCCCCCGGGGAGAACACCGCCCCCGAACCCGCCGACCAGGCCATCACCAGGGTCCAGGTGCTCTCGGGGGAGTCGGTGACGCTGAACGTGCTGCCCTACTGGGAGGACCCCGAGGGCGACGCCTTCTACCTCGCCGACGCCGCCATCGCCCCCGAGGACCTGGTCACCTTCCGCCCCGACGGCACCGTCACCGTCGACGACGCCGGGCTCGTCACCGGCCCCAAGCAGGTCGCGCTCACCTTCCGCGACGAGCACGGCGCCGCCTCCGAGCACGTGCTCGAGGTCGAGGCGGTCACCGACCCCGACCTCGCACCGATCACCACCACCGACCATCTCAGGGTCGTCACCGGCCGCACCGGCACCGTGAAGCCCCTGGTCAACGACATCAACCCGGCGGGCGGTCAGCTCGAGCTGACCCACGTCGAGGAGGTCGAAGGGCTCGAGATCGAGGCCGATCCGGTCACCGGCACCGTCCGCGCGAGCGGTGAGGTCGGCACCTACTACCTGCAGTACACCGCCTCCGCCACCTCGGCCAGCTCCACCGGGCTGCTGCGCATCGACGTGGTCGACCCGGCCGAGGAGTCGCTGCTCCCGGTGCCCGTCGACGACATGGCGCTGGCCACCACCGGCGGGGACGTGCTCGTGGACCCGCTGGAGAACGACGTGGACCCCACCGGGGGCGTGCTCGTGCTCGGCTCGGTGCAGGTCCCGGACGGCAGCGGGCTGAAGGCCACCGTCGTCGGCCACCACCTCCTGCGCGTCGAGGCGTCCCCGGATGCCGAGGTGGGGGCGGAGCCGATCCCGCTGAGCTACGAGGTCGCGAACTCCGCCGGCAGCACCACCGGCACGGTGCGCGTGATGCTCGCCCGCACCGACACCCAGTTCGCGAACCCCGTCGGCGCCCGCGACGACGGGATCGTGCGCGCCGGGGACATGGTCATGCTCGACGTGCTGGACAACGACCTCTCTCCCACCGGCTCCGATCTGTCGCTCGGCGAGATCACCGACACGGCCGGCCTCGAGGGGCTCGGACAGGTCGAGCGGCACGACCAGCAGATCCGCTTCACCGCCGACCCGTCGGCGCGCGGCGAGGCGACCTTCACCTACGAGGTGCTCGATGCGACCGGCCGCAGCGGCGCCGCCCGCGTCACCGTGCGGATCGTGCCCGCCGACGCCCCGAACACCGCGCCGCGCCCCGAGTCCCTCACCGCCCGCGCCGTCGCCGGCACCTCGGTGCGGATCCCCGTGCCCACCTCCGGGATCGACCCCGACGGCGACTCGGTGATGCTCATGGGCGCCTCCGAGCCCGCGCCCGAGCTGGGCAGGATCGTCAGCGCCCACGGCACCTGGATCGAGTACCTGCCCGACGAGGGCGCCGTGGGCACCGACCGCTTCCGCTACCAGGTGATGGACCCCTCCGGCGCCGTCGGCACCGCCGAGGTGCTCGTCGGCGTCGCCGCCCCCACCGACCGGAACCAGCCGCCCTACGCGGTCGACGACCAGGTCGACGTGCGTCCCGAGCGCGAGATCGAGGTGCCCGTCCTCGAGAACGACTCCGATCCGGAGAGCGACGAGCTCTCCCTCGTGCCGGACAGCATCGAGCCGACCACCGGCATCGAGGTGCTGCCCCCGGACGAGCACCGCTCCGCGCATCGGATCACCGCCGTCGCCCCCGCCGAGCCCGGCACCCACACGATCCTGCACCGGATCACCGACGGGCAGCTCGCCAGCGCCGCGACCCTCACCGTGCGCGTGGACCCGAACGCCCCGCTGCTCGAGCCGATCGCGACCGACGACCACGTCGACCCCGCGGACGTGCTGGACCCCGACCGCGGGCCGATCCGCGTGGACCTCCTGGCCAACGACCGCGATCCCGACGGCAGCGTCGCCGACCTCGAGGTCAGCCTCGACACCGCGGCCGAGGGCGCGAGCCTCGACGGCCGGATCCTCACCCTCACCCCCGGCGAGGAGCAGCAGCGCCTGCGCTACACGATCACCGACCTCGACGGCCAGACCTCGAGCGGCTACGTGTGGGTGCCCGGCACCTCCCGCATCGCGCCCGTCTGGGCGGGGGAGCCGCTCGAGGTCGTCGCCGGCGGCGAGAAGAGCATCGACCTCACCGACCCCCAGGCCGTGCGGGTGCGTCCCGGCGCGGACGGCGCCCGCATCGTGGATCCCTCGACCGTCGCCGCCGGGCACACCGACGGCACCGATCTCGTGGTCGACGAGACCACGCTGCTGTACCGTCCTGCCGCCGACTTCGTCGGCCGGGACGCGATCTCCCTCGAGGTCTCCGACGGCCCGGCCGGGGACGCCACCGCCGCGACCGGGACGATGTCGATCCCGGTGCAGGTGCTGCCCGGGGACACGAACCTCCCGCCCACCCTGCGCGGCTCGGTGCTCGAGGTCGAGGTAGGCGGGTCGGCGACCACGGTCGACCTGGCCACCGCCGCGGAGGACCCCGACGGCGACCCGCTCGACTTCGCGCTGGGCGAGGCGGAGCTGCCCGAGGGCGTCACCGCGGAGATCGTCGACGGCCGACTCGCCGTCACCGCGAGCGCGGACGCGACCCTCGGGGCGAGCGCCGAGCAGCCGATGACCGTCACCGACGGCGAGACGGAGCCGGTCGACGCGAGCTTCCAGGTGATCGTCGTCGGCAGCACCCGCCCCCTCGCCACGGCGGTGATGGACGTCGTCGAGATCGACGCGGGCCGCACCGAGGAGCTGCCCGTGCTCGAGAACGACTCCAACCCCTTCCCCGGCGAGCCGCTCGAGCTCGTCTCCGCGCAGCTCACGAACGGCAGCGGGAGCGTCGACGTGGCCGGCGACAGGGTGGTCCTCACCCCGGACGCGGACTTCGCCGGCGTGCTCAGCGCCTCCTACACGGTCGAGGACCGCACCGGCGACCCGGCCCGTCGCGCCGTCGGGGAGATCCGCGCGACCGTGCGCGGGAAGCCCGAGGCCCCCTCCGCGCCGCGGATCGGTGAGGTCGGCGACGGCAGCGTGGAGCTGGTGTTCACCGCCGGGGACGACAACGGCGCCCCGATCACCGGGTACACCGTCACCTCCGCGAGCGGACCGGCCGTCAGCCAGGAATGCGCCTCGACCTCCTGCACCCTCACCGGGCTCGCCAACGGCACCGAGTACCGCTTCCAGGTCGTGGCGACCAACGACGTCGGCGACTCCCCGGCCTCGGCCCCCTCGGCCGTCGCCCGACCCGACGTGCGCCCCGAGGCGCCGGCCGCCCCCTCGGTCACCCGCGGCGACGGACAGCTGGGCGTCTCCTGGTCCGCGCCGGAGAACCGCGGCTCCGCCCTGCAGAGCTACGAGCTGGAGATGCAGGCCGGCGGGCAGACGCAGTCCCGCACCGTCGAGGCCGCCACCACCGAGCTGGTCTGGGAGGGGCTCGCCAACGGCACCGACCACCGCTTCCGGGTGCGGGCCTCGAACCTCGCCGAGGAGCCCTCGGAATGGTCGGGATGGTCCTCGCCCGAGCACCCGGCCGGGCCGCCGACGGCCCTGGACGGCAAGGTCACCGCCGAGCGCACCAACGACCGTCTCGGCGGCGGCGTGCGCGTGAGCTGGCCCGCCGCGAGCGACGCCGTCGCGAACGGCGAGCCGATCACCTCCTACCTCATCACCGGCACCGGCGGGGTCAGCGCGAGCGTCGACGGCGGGACCACCTCCCACGTGCTGCGCGGCCTCGACCCTGACACCAGCTACTCCTTCACGATCACGGCGGAGAACTCGGTGGGCCGCGGCCCGGCGTCGGCAGCCTCGAACACCGTCGTGCCCTGGGCCGTGCCCGAGGCGCCCACGGGAGTGAAGGCCTCCCTGCCCGACGCCGCCACGGGCACGGGCCCGAACGGCCGCGCGACGGTGAGCTGGTCGCCCGCGGCCGGCAACGGCACCGCGGTGAAGGACTACGTGGTCCGCTGGAGCGGCGGCTCGAGGACGGTGCCGGCCGGCACCACCTCGGTCACCGTCGACGGGCTCGCCAACGGCACCGCCCACCGCTTCACCGTCCAGGCGCGCAACCGCTTCGAGGGCGGGGAGAGCGCACTGTCGACCGCCTCGAACTCGGTGACGCCGTACACCGTCCCGGACCCGCCGCGGCTCTCCGCCGACAACTCGGGCTTCATCTGCCACTCGCTGGACGACTGCCGGATCAAGCTCGACGCGATGGCGCCCGCCGACGCTGGCGGGACCGGCTTCAAGCACCTCGTCCTCTCGCCGCAGGGCTTCACCTGCAATCGCCTCACCAAGACCGGCGACGGCAGCAGCACCTGCGACGTGGCCCCGGAGACGACGTACACCGTGACCGCCTACGCGGAGAACGACAAGGGGCTGCGCAGCGCCACGACGACCTACCGCTTCACCACCCCGCCGATGTGGAACGACACCTCCCTCCCGCCGATCGAGCTCGACGTGGTGGCGACGAGCACCGGGACCGAGTCCTACCGGGTCACGCCGAAGGCCGGCGCGTTCAAGGCCGTGGACTACGAGTGGCGCACCTATGCCTCCTACGAGTGGCGCTCCGCCGGCGGCACCGGGCCCTTCGAGATCTCGACGGACCGTCCCGAGGGTGACAAGTTCTACGTCCGCGGCGTCGACGCCGACGGGAACTACAGCCAGTTCGTCACCATCGGCGGCTGAGCGCGCTCGCCGGCCGGCCCCGGCCTGCGGCCGCCTCCGACCGATGGTCGGCCGTCCCCGACCGGCGGTCGATGGGCTCCGACGCGCGGCGGCTCAGCCGAAGAGCACCTCGGCCTCGTGCCAGCGCGACTCCGGCACCGTCTTCAGGCTGTCGATCGCGTCGGTCAGCGGCACGTCGACGATGTCGGTGCCCCGCAGCGCGACCATCCGTCCGAAGCCGCCGCCGTGTACCAGGTCGACCGCCGCGGTGCCCAGGCGGGTGGCGAGCACCCGGTCGTAGCCGGTCGGCTCGCCGCCGCGCTGGATGTGCCCCAGCACCGTCGCCCGCGACTCGATGCCCAGGCGCTCCTCGATCAGCGGCGCGAGCGCCGCGGCGACCCCGCCGAAGCGCGGCCGGCCGAACTCGTCGAGGTCGTAGTCCATGAAGCCCTCGGGCGCATCGGAGGGCACGAAACCCTCGGCGACCACCACCAGCGGGGCGCGACCGCGGTCGTGGGCCGCCTGCACGTAGCCGCAGATCTCCTCGATGCTCAGCGGGAACTCGGGCAGGCAGATCACGTGCGCGCCTGCGGCCATGCCCGAGTGCAGCGCGATCCACCCCACCGAGCGGCCCATCACCTCCGCCACCATGCAGCGGTGGTGGGAGTCGCCCGTCATCCGCAGGCGGTCCAGCGACTCGGTCGCGATCTCGACCGCTGTGTGGAAGCCGAAGGTGTAGTCGGTCGCGTCGAGGTCGTTGTCGACCGTCTTGGGGACGCCGACCACCGGCACCCCCGCCTCGAAAAGACGGTTCGCGGTGAACAGCGTGCCGTCGCCGCCGATCGCGATGATCGCGTCGACCTCCTGCTCGTCCATGTGGCGCCGGACGATCTCGGCGCCGTCGGCCCCGTCGTGGAAGGGGTTGGAGCGGGAGGTGCCCAGGATCGTGCCGCCGATCCGGCCGATGCCGCGCACGCGACGGCGGGGGAGGGTCATCCAGTCCTCCTCGATCACGCCGCGCCAGCCGTCGCGATAGCCGATGAACTCGTCCTCGAAGAGGCGATCGCCCTTGATCACCGCTCCGCGGATCACCGCGTTCAGGCCGGGGCAGTCGCCGCCGGAGGTCAGGATTCCGATCTTCATGACGGGCTGGCTCTCTTCTCTCGGGCGTCCGGGCGGAGCCGCCCCTCGGCGTGCTCCGCCTCCACCCTAGACGGCCCGGGGGCTCCCGTCCGGGTCCTCGGTCCTCGGATCGTCGCAGGTGAACGACGGATGGACGGTGTCCTGACGGGGGATGACGCAGCGGCGCCCCGCCTCCTCCGCAGAGGGGACGGGGCGCCGCTGACGCGGGGGAGAGGCTTCAGGCCTCGCCCTCCTCGTCGTCGTCGGCCGTGGGGTCCGCGGTGGGGAAGATCCCCGCGCCACGGGTCTGCTCGGACTGCTCGCGCACCGCGCGACCGCCCTCGGCGGCCCGCTGGAGCGTGTCCTGGAAGTCCACGCCGGTGGTGGACTTGACCATGTCGAGCACCTGGGCGAGGCCCACGGAGATGTTCTGCCCGATCTTCGCCTCGCCGTCGGTGGAGAACACCGAGAGGTTGGAGATGTTCGAGTACGGGGAGGCGAGCTCGCCGGCGACCTCCGGCAGCACCTCGAGCACCTGGGCCAGGACCGCGGCGTCGTTGAACTGCTTGTACGCTTCGGCGCGGGCACGGGTGGTCTCCGCCTCGGCGTCGCCCTTGGCGCGGATCGCCGCGGCCTCGGCCTCGCCCTTGGCGCGCAGCGAGTCGGCCTCGGCCTGGCCCTCGAGCCGGACCGCCTCGGCGTCCTTCGAGCGGCGCTGCAGCTCGACCTCGGCCTCGGCCCGACCGCGGGCCTCGATCGCGTGCGCCTCGGCGTCCGCGGTGACCTTGCGGGACTCGGCGCGGTTGCGCTCGTCGGTCAGCTGCGCCTCGGAGTCCGCGACGCGGGCGTACTTCTTGGAGTCCGCGTCCTGCTGCTCGGCGTAGCGCTTTGCCTCGGCCGGCTTGTGGACCTCGGCGATGAGCTGCTTCTCGCGCAGGTCGTTGTTGCGGACCGCGATGAGCTCTTCCTGCTCGATGATCTTCTGCTGCTGCGCGGCGCGGGCGAGGGGACCGGCGGCGTCGGCGACGGCCTGACGCGCATCGGTCTCCTCCTTGATCTCCGCGTTGCGGATGTCGAAGGCCTGCTTCGACTCCGCCTCCTGCTGGAGGTTGAGGTTCTTCGCCTGGGTCGACTCGCGGTTCGCATCCGACTCGGCGATCGCGGCGCGCTTGGCGACCAGCGCCGCCTCGGGACGGCCCCAGTCGCGCAGGTAGGAGCCGTCGTCCTCGATGGCCGAGATCTGGAAGGTGTCGATCACCAGGCCCTGGTTGTTCATCGAGTGCTCGGCCTCGGCCTGCACCTGCGAGGCGAAGGAGGCGCGGTCGCGGATGATCTGCTCCACCGTCAGCGTGCCGACGACGGCGCGCAGGGTGCCCGAGAGGATCTCCTGGGTGTAGTGGTCGATCTGCTGCTGCTGATCGAGGAAGCGCTGCGAGGCCTTGCGGACGTCCTCGACGTTGCCGCCCACCTTCACCTGCGCCACCCCGCGCAAACGGAGGAAGATGCCGTTCATCGAGTAGCCCTCGACCTCGACCGGGATCTGGCGCGAGGACAGGCTGAGCACGAAGGCGCGGTCCACGATCGGACGCACGATCGCGCGCCCGCCGATCACGACCCGGGCGCTGCCGGACTCCAGGTCGATGTCCCCGGTGGGGCTCGCCTTCGCGTTGCGGCCGGTGATGATCAGGGCCTCGTTCGGTGCGGCGATGCGGTAGCTGCGCAGCAGCACCAGCAGCAGGATGAGCAGGACGACCACCACGACGACGACGCCGCCGATGATCGGTATCAAGGCTTCCATGGGTTCCCCTCGGTCAGTTCAGGCATGCCGTCGATGATTCTTCCATCGACGGCCGCCGACCGGGAGGCCGATTCGGCACCGGAGCCCCGCTCGTGACCGGCGGTGCCGTCACTTCATGCCGGTCGCGGCGATGCCCTGGACGATCTGGCGCTGGAACACCAGGAAGCAGATCAGCACCGGGACGAGCGAGACCACGGAGATCGCGAGCACCAGGTTGAAGGGCACGACCTCCTGGCTCGCGAAGCGCTGCAGCGCCACGGGCAGGGTGCGGGTGCGCTCGTTGGTGACCACCAGCGGCCAGAGGAAGTCGTTCCACCGCCACAGCACCGAGAAGATCGCCAGCACCGCGAGCGCGGGACGGCACAGCGGCAGCACCACCCGCCAGAAGATCCCGAACTCCCGCGCCCCGTCCATGCGCGCGGAGTCGATCAGCTCGTCGGGGATGGTGAGCATGTACTGGCGCAGCAGGAACACCCCCGTCGGCGTCGCGATCGCCGGGAGGATCACGCCCCACAGCGAGTTCGTCAGGCCGAGCGCCGCGGTGACCTGGTAGACGGGGATCAGGATGACCTGCAACGGCACCATGATCGTGGCGAGCGTGAGGAGGAACAGCACCTCCCGGCCGCGGAAGTTGTAGCGGGCCAGGGCGTAGGCCGCCATTGCGTTGATCGCAAGGGTCAGCAGCGTCGCGACCACCACGACGATCACCGAGTTGGTGAGATAGCGCAGCACGTCGAAGCCGGTCAGCGCCTCCACGTAGTTCTGCGGCATCCACTGCTCGGGAAGCAGCGTCGGCGGCCGACGGGACAGCTCGGTGGGGCTCTTGAAGGAGCCCAGCACCGTCCACACCAGCGGGACCAGCACCAGCAGCGCGAGGGCGGTCAGGTTCACGGTGCGCACTACGTCCCGCGGACGCACCCGGGTGCGGGAGGTCGAGGTCCAGGTGGTGGGCCTGTTCGCAGCAGGAAGGGTCATGGCCTCACACCGCCTCCGCGCGTCGGCCCACGAGCCAGTTCAGCAGCGTGAACGCCATGACGATCGCGAACAGCACCACCGAGCCCGCCGCGGCCATCCCGTACTGCATCTGGGGGCCGAAGGCGTTGTCGTAGACATACTGCACCAGCAGCGTCGTCGCCCCCACGGGCCCTCCGCCGGTGAGGTTGTAGATGACGTCGAAGGACTGGAAGCCGTGGATCGTGGACAGGATCAGCACCACCATCGTGGTCGGGGCGAGCATCGGCAGGGTGATGTGCCGGAACTGGTGCAGCGGCGAGGCGCCGTCCAGGCTCGCCGCCTCGTAGAGGTTCGGGTCGATCGACTGCAGCCCCGCCAGCAGGATCATCGTGTAGAAGCCGACGTTCACCCACAGGCTCACCGCCACCACGCTCACCATCGCGAGGGTCGGGTCCACCAGCCACGGCACGGCCGGGATCCCTAGCGCGCCGAGCGCGGCGTTGACCAGGCCGCCGTTGCGCTCGAGCAGCCACCGCCACACGATGCCGACGACCACCGGGCTCAGCAGCACCGGCAGGAAGAACACCGAGCGGAAGAACGCCCTGCCCACCCGCTGCGCGTTCAGCTGCACGGAGAGCACCACCGAGATCGCGACCGACAGCGCCACGAAGGCGAGGACGAACACGAGCGTCGCCCCCATCGACTGGAAGAAGTCGTCGTCGGCGAAGATCCGCCGGTAGTTGCCCAGCCCGGCCCATTCGAAGGTGCGGCCGTTTCGGGAGCTGTACAGCGAGATGTTCAGGCCGCTGAAGGCCGGGTAGATCGTGAACAGCCCGAAGATCACCATGTTCGGCAGCAGGAACAGGTAGGGCGCGGCGCGCAGGGACCACGGCACCCGTCGGCGACGACGGCTGCCGACGGGTGCGGTGGCGGAGCTCATCAGGCCTGCTCCACGATCGCGTCGATCGAGGCGCGCAGGTCCTCCATCGCGGTGGCGAGGTCCTTGTTCCCGGAGACGACCTCCGCGAACTCGGCCACGAACTCCTGCGCGGCGGCGTCGAAGTTCGCGTCGTAGCAGGCCGCGTACGCCTCGGTCGGGGTCTCGGCGAGGTCGTCGACGAAGATGCCCATCTCCTCGTTCCGCACCGGGTACTCGACCCCGGACTCGGTGAGGTCCGCGCGCGTGGGCATGAAGGCGGAGGCGGAGATGAAGGACTTCTGAGACTCGGTCGAGTTCATGAACTCCAGGAAGGTCGCCGCGAGCTGGTTCTCGGGCCCCTCGGCGAAGCCGACCATGAACTTCCCGCCCGGGAAGCCGCCGCCCACGACCTGCGTGGGGTTGGGCATCGTCGCCCAGCCGAACTCCGCGTCCTCGTCGAACTGCGCGACCTGCCAGTTGCCGGAGAGGTACACGGGCACCTGCTGGGCGAGGAACACCTCGTTGGCGCCCTGGTACTTCGTGCCCGAGTCGAGCCAGAAGTCTCTGGGGGAGGTGCCGGCCTCGATCATGTCCACCAGCGGCTGCAGCGCGGTGGCCGCGGCGGCCACGTCCAGGGAGCTGCTGCTGTCCTGGACCAGGTAGGTGCCGCCCTGGGACAGGATCGTGGAGAGCCGGTGGCCAGACTTGTCCATCGCGAAGGCGAACTCGGTGCCGGTGGCCTCCTGCACCTGGGTGGCGAGGTCCACCATCTCCTCCCAGGTCCAGGACTCCGGCAGCGCGACCCCGGCCTGCTCGAACAGGTCGGTGTTCACGAAGGGGCCGTTCTGGGTGAGGTCGGAGGCGATCGCGTGGATTCTCCCGTCCGCGTCGGCCATCCCCACCTGCACTCCCTCGGTGAACTGCTCGAGGTAGTCGGCGCCGAGATAGTCGTCCAGGAGCAACAGGTCCCCGGCGAAGGGCGCGGTCGCGGCGACGCGCGCGACGTCCGGCGCCTGCCCGCCGGACAGCCGTGCCTGGAGGGTGGTGGTGATGTCGGCGAAGGGCACGATCTCGAGCTCGACGGTGACGTCGTACTCCTGTTCGAAGGCGGCGATGAGGTCGCGGGTAGCCTGCTCATCAGGACCGTCGGTGAAGTAGAGGTAGCTGACGGACTTGCCGGCGAGAGCGGCGGTGTCCTGCTCGGCGACGGGCTCGCCCTCGCCACCGCCGTCACCGTCTCCGGAGCCCCCGGGGTTGCAGGCGGCGAGGGCGGTGGCGGCGATCGCCGCAGTCCCTCCGAGGGTGACGGTACGGCGGGTGGGGGTGAGGCGCGAACGGGAGACGGTACGGCGTGACATGCGCGGTCCTCCTCGACAGCTATGTGGTCCCTCCGCGGAGGGCAGGGGACGCGACGGTGCGGCCCCTGCCCACATGGTCAGCGCAATTCCGCAGCAGCGGAGTGGGGTCGCGGCGATTCGTCCGCATCGTTGCGGGACCGTGACCAGGTCCGGCGGGGGAAAGCGCTCCTCCGTGGGACGGAGTGGACAGTCGGAGACATTCGGGTGAACGGCAGGGGCGCTCGCCGGCGCCGCCACGATCTCAGGATCCGGCCCGAGGGTCCGCATGGTGGACCTCCGGGTCTAGGGTCGCCCCTCGTGAACACCGTCCCCGCCCCGACCTCCTCCACCGCTCCGCCGCCGACCGCCCCGGCCAACACCCGCGGCCGGGTCATCACGGCCTCGATGGTGGGCACCACCATCGAGTTCTTCGACTTCTACGCCTACGCGACCGCCGCCTCGCTCGTGTTCCCGGCGCTGTTCTTCCCCACGCAGACCCCGGCGAACCAGCTGCTGAGCTCCTTCGCGGTGTTCGGCGTCGCCTTCGTCGCGAGGCCGCTGGGCTCGCTGATCTTCGGCCACTACGGCGACCGCGTGGGCCGCAAGGCCACGCTCGTGGCGAGCCTGCTGGTGATGGGCATCGCCACCTTCCTCATCGGCGTGCTGCCCACCGCCTCGACCCCGGGCTTCTCGTTCATCGCCCCCGCGATCCTGGTGCTGCTGCGCTTCTGCCAGGGCATCGGACTGGGCGGCGAGTGGTCCGGCGCCGCGCTGCTGGCGACCGAGAACGCCCCGCCCGGCAAGCGCGCCCTGTACGGCACCTTCCCGCAGCTCGGCGCGCCCGTCGGCTTCATCCTCTCGAACCTGCTGTTCGTGCTGCTGAGCGTGCAGCTCTCACCGGAGCAGTTCATGGCCTGGGGCTGGCGCGTGCCCTTCCTGCTCTCCTCGGTCCTGGTGGTCGTGGGGCTGTGGGTGCGGCTGAAGCTGATGGAGTCCCCGGCCTTCCAGAAGGTGCTGGACGAGCAGCGGGTCGCCTCCGTGCCGATCGCGCGCGTGTTCCGCACCGCGTGGAAGCCGCTCGTGCTCGCGACCCTCGCGATGGTCGCCACCTACGTGCTCTTCTACCTCATGACCGCCTTCCTCATGGTGGTCGGCACCACCGCGGCCGACGAGGCCTCCGCCCGCGCCGCCGCGGAGACGGCCGGCAAGGACTTCAACGCCGCGACCTTCGTGCCCGGCCTCGGCTACGAGCGCACCGACTTCCTCACCATGCTCATCATCGGCGTGGTCTTCTTCGGGATCTTCACCGTCGTCTCCGGTCCGCTCGCGGACCGGCTGGGGCGCAAGCGGCTCCTGCTCGCCGTGACCGCCGGGATCGGCGTGTTCGGGCTCGTCCTGGACCCGCTCATGCACGCCGGCACGGCCGGGGTGATGGCCGCGCTGATCCTCGGCTTCACCCTCATGGGCATGACGTTCGGGCCGATGGCCGCGTTCCTGCCGGAGATGTTCAAGGCCGACGTGCGCTACACCGGCAGCGCCGTCAGCTACAACATGGCCTCGGTGATCGGGGCGGCGCCTGCGCCGTACGCGATGATCTGGCTGTGGCAGCAGCAGGGCGGCTCCCTGCTGCTGGTCGGCTCCTATCTCGCGGTCGCCGCGGTGGTCACGCTCGGCGCGCTCGGCGTCGGCGGCGAGACGAAGGACGTGGACTACCTGGCCTGATCGACGTGCTGCGAGGGACGAGCGGCAGGAGATCGGGCGGGAGGGTGCTGCCTGATCAGACGGAGGGCACCAGCAGAAAGGGGACGTGAGCGGCACGGCGGAGCGCTGAGCTCCGCGGCGTGCCTCTCACGTCCCCTTTCTGCAGGCGCAGGAGCGGAGGGTGCTGATCAGCCCTTGCGGTGCTCGCGGTAGTAGCGGATCAGACCCGAGGTCGAGGCGTCCTCCGCGGAGATCTTCTCCTCGTCGCCGGCGACGGCGCCGGCGAGGTCCTTCGCCAGCTGCTTGCCGAGCTCCACGCCCCACTGGTCGAAGGAGTTGATGCCCCACACGACGCCCTGCACGAAGGTGATGTGCTCGTACAGCGCGATCAGCTGGCCCAGCACCGACGGGGTCAGCTTCGGGGCCATGATCGAGGTGGTGGGCCGGTCCCCGGAGAACTCGCGGGCGGCGACGAGCGCGCCCTCGGTCCCCTCGGCGCGGACCTCCTCGGCGGTCTTGCCGAAGGCGAGCGCCTTGGTCTGGGCGAAGAAGTTCGCCAGGAACAGCTCGTGGACGTCCTGCCCCCCGTCGACCAGCGCGTGGTCCGGGGTGGCGAAGGCGATGAAGTCCGCCGGGATCACGCGGGTGCCCTGGTGGATCAGCTGGTAGAAGGCGTGCTGGCCGTTGGTGCCGGGCTCGCCCCAGAAGACCTCGCCGGTCTCGGTGGTCGCCAGCGAGCCGTCCCAGCGCACGCCCTTGCCGTTGGACTCCATGGTGAGCTGCTGGAGGTAGGCCGGGAAGCGGTGGAGGTACTGGGAGTAGGGGAGGACCGCATGGGTCTCCGCCTCCAGGAAGTTCACGTTCCAGATGTTCAGCAGGCCCATCAGCAGCGGCACGTTCTGCTCCGCGGGCGCGGTGGCGAAGTGCTCGTCCATCGCGTGGAAGCCGGCCAGGAACTCCTCGAACACGTCCGGGCCCAGCACGGTGGCGAGCACGGTGCCGATCGCGGAGTCGACGCTGTAGCGGCCGCCCACCCAGTTCCAGAAGCCGAAGGCGTTCCGGGGATCGATCCCGAACTCCTCGACCTTGTCCAGCGCGGTGGAGACGGCCACGAAGTGCTTCGCGACGGCCTCCTTCTCCTGCTCGGCGGTCAGGCCCGCGCTCTCGCGCAGCCCCTCCAGCAGCCAGCTGCGCACCAGGCGCGCGTTGGTGAGGGTCTCCAGGGTGGTGAAGGTCTTCGAGGCGACGATGACGAGCGTCGTCTCGGGGTCGAGGCCGCGCGTGGTCTCGAACGCGTCGGTGGGATCGATGTTGGACAGGAAGCGGGCCTCGAGGCCGTCCTGGGCGAGGGGCTTCAGCGCCTCGTACACCATGACGGGGCCGAGGTCGCTGCCGCCGATGCCGATGTTCACGACGGTCTCGATGCGCTTGCCGGTCACGCCGGTCCACTCGCCGGAGCGGACCTTCTCGGCGAACTCGTAGACGCGGTGGAGCGTGCCGCGCACGTCCTCGTCGATGTTCTGCCCGTCCACGGCCAGGGCGGGGGAGGAGCCGGCGGGGCGGCGCAGCGCGGTGTGCAGCACGGCGCGGTCCTCGGTGGTGTTGATGTGGGCGCCGGCGTACATCGCGTCGCGACGCTCCTCGACCCCGACCTCGCGGGCCAGCTTCAGCAGCAGGCTCATGGTCTCGGGGGTCAGGAGGTTCTTCGACAGGTCGACGTGGAGGTCGGCGGCGTCGTGCGTGAAGCGGGCGGCGCGCTCGGGATCCTCGGCGAACCATTCGCGCAGGGAGCCCTCGAGCGCGAGGTCGTGCGCCTCGAGCTCGGCCCAGGCCTCGGTCGTGGTGGGGTCGACAGGAGCAGTGGTGGGATCGGAAGAAGTCATACGGCCATTCAACACCCAGGCACGCTCGGAGGGGACTTCCTGCCACGGGTTCCGCCCCTGGTCCGCCCCGGGTCCGCTCATGGTTGAAAAATCGCCGAGACCGAAGCGTTACCGACAGATGGAATGCAGTTGACATCGGAGGGTGCACACTAGGTGCCGTACCGCACAACGATGGTGCGGTGCACGACCACGAGCCATCCAGGAGAACCCATGGCCATCTCGCGCCGATCCATGATGCTGGGCACCGCCGCCGGAGGCGCGGCCGCCCTCACCCTCGCCGCCTGCGGCGGAGACGAAGGCGGCGCCGGAGCCGGCGGCAGCGATGCCGGCGGCGGCACCGGAGAGCCGATCTACGCGAACACCACCGAGCCCGAGAACCCCCTGCTGCCCGCCAACACCGGCGAGGTCGGCGGCGGCCGCATCATCACGATGATCTTCGCGGGCCTGGTCTACTACAAGGCCGACGGCAGCATCGAGAACGACATCGCCGAGTCGATCGAGTCCGAGGACAACCAGAACTGGACCATCAAGATCCGTTCGGGCCTCACCTACTCCGACGGCTCCACCCCGATCACCGCGCAGGACTTCGTCGACTCCTGGAACTACGGCGCGAACGCCGCCAACGCCCAGATCGGCCAGTACTTCTTCGAGCCCTTCGAGGGCTACGAGGAGCTCTCCGCCGAGGGCGTCGCCGCCGATGCGACCCTCTCCGGCCTCGAGGTCGTCGACGAGACCACCTTCACCGCGCGCCTGGTCACCCCGCAGTCGGACTTCCCGACCCGCCTGGGCTACTCGGCCTACATGCCGATGCCGCCCTCGGCCTTCGACGACATGGAGGCCTACGGCGAGGCGCCGCTGGCGAACGGCCCCTACAAGCTCGAGACCTGGACCCACGACCAGGAGCTGGTGCTGGTCCCCAACGAGTCCTACGACGGTCCCCGCACCCCGAAGAACTCCGGCATCAACTTCACGGTCTACCAGGACCCGGAGACGATGTACCTCGACCTGCAGTCGGACAACGTCGACGTCGTCGACCAGCTGCCCGGCTCGGCGCTCGCGACCTTCGAGAGCGACCTCGGCGAGCGGGCCGTCAACGCCCCCGGCGCTGTGTTCCAGTCGATCACCCTGCCCGGCTACGACCCGAACTTCGAGGGCGAGGCCGGAGCGATCCGTCGCAAGGCGCTCTCGCGCGCGATCGACCGCAAGTCGATCTGCGACAACCTCTTCTTCGGCACCCGCACCCCGGCCACGGACTTCGTCTCCCCGGTGATCCCCGGCGGCGGCGCGACCGACATCCCCGGCGCCGAGGTGCTCGAGTACGACGAGGCCGAGGCGAAGAAGCTGTGGGACGAGGCCGAGGCGATCACCCCGTTCAAGGGCCCGCTCACCCTCGCCTACAACGCCGACGGTCCGCACGCGGACTGGGTCGAGGCGGTCTGCAACTCGCTCGCGAACGTCCTCGGCATCGAGGCGAAGCCCACGCCGTTCCCGGCCTTCGGCGAGATGCGCGAGCAGATCCGCGCCCGTGACCTCATGGGCACCTGGCGCTCCGGCTGGCAGGCGGACTACCCCTCGGCCTACAACTTCCTCGGCCCGCTCTACGGCTCCTCCGCGGCCGACGGCAACGGCTCCAACGACGGCGACTACAAGAACCCCGAGTTCGACCAGCTCCTGGCCGACGGCCTCGCCGCCGAGACCGAGGAGGACGCCATCAAGATCTGGAAGGAGGCGGAGGCCCTGATCATGCGGGACCTCCCCGTCCTCCCGCTCTGGTACCAGAACACCATCGGCGGCTACTCGACGCTCGTCTCCGACGTCGAGTACGGCTGGGACACCGTGCCGCTGTACCACAACATCACCAAGTGATCTGCTGATCTCCCCGTGACAGCGGGAACCGGCTGCGTCCGGTTCCCGCTGTTCCACGCCCGGCGCCCGGCCGGGCCGTTCCACCGGGCCGCGAGGCCCCTCCTCCATCGAAAGGGAACGACGTGCTCTGGTACATCGGGCGGCGACTGCTGCAGATGATCCCCGTCTTCCTCGGCGCCACCCTGATCGTCTACCTGCTGGCGTTCTACACCTCCGGCGACCCGATCCTCACCCTGGCCGGTGACAAGCCGATCTCCCCGGCGGTCGAGCAGCGGCTGCGCGAGCAGTACAACCTCGACCAGCCTGTCCTCGTGCAGTGGCTGCTCTACCTCAAGAGCGTGCTGACCTTCGACCTGGGCGTCGGCTTCAACGGCCGCCCCCTGTGGGACCAGATCGCCGCGGCCTTCCCGACCACGTTCCGCCTCGCGATCATCGCCGTGGTCGTCGAGACGATCTTCGGCGTCGCCGCCGGCGTGATCTCGGGCCTGCGCAAGGGCAAGCTGATCGACACCACGCTGCTGATGCTCTCGCTGCTGCTGATCGCCACGCCCACCTTCGTGCTGGGCTTCCTGGCGCAGTTCGTCTTCGGCCTGCAGCTGGGGATCGCCCCGATCAACGTGGGCCGCGACCCGTCCTGGCAGAACCTGCTGCTGCCCGGCATCGTGCTCGGCGGCGTCTCCTTCGCCTACGTGCTGCGCCTGACCCGCACCTCGATCGCGGAGACGGCGGGCGCCGACCACGTGCGCACCGCGACCGCGAAGGGCCTCTCCCGCGGCGGCGTGGTCTCCAAGCACGTCCTGCGCAACTCCCTGATCCCCGTGGTCACCTTCATCGGCGCGGACCTGGGCGCCCTGATGGGCGGCGCGATCGTCACCGAGCGCGTCTTCAACGTCCCGGGCATCGGCACGCTGCTGTTCAACTCGATCAACGCGGGCGAGGCCCCGATGATCGTGTCGCTGGTGACGCTGCTGGTGATCATCTTCCTGCTCTCCAACCTCGTCGTGGACCTGCTCTACGGCGTGCTCGACCCGAGGATCCGCTATGCGAAGTGATGCTCAGAACTCCCGCCGCCCCCGCACGGAGCACTGGGTCGCGCCGCTCGCGGAGACCCCGCTGCAGGAGGTCGACGCGGTCGACACGACCGGCACCCCGCGCTCGCTGTGGGCCGAGGCCGGGCGCAGCCTGGTCCGCAACCCCGTGTTCGTGATCTCCGCGCTGCTGATCCTGTTCGTGCTCTTCGTCGCCGCGTTCCCGCAGGTGTTCACCTCGCAGGACCCGGGCTTCGGCGATCTCGGCCGCGCGAACCAGCCGCCCGGTCCCGAGCACCCCTTCGGCACCTCCCGCCAGGGCTACGACATCATGGCCCGCACCTTCTGGGGTGCTCGCACCTCGGTGATCATCGGCTTCTTCGCCATGGTCGGCTCGACGCTCATCGGCGGCACGGTCGGCGCGCTCGCCGGCTACATCGGCGGCTGGTTCGACGAGGTCATCTCCCGCGTCACCGACATCTTCTTCGCGGTGCCGATGATCCTCGGCGCGATCGTGGTCGCGACCCGCGTGGGCGAGATGAGCATGTGGACCGTGATCGTGGTGCTGAGCATCTTCGGCTGGACCAACGTCGCCCGCATCATGCGCGGCGCCGTGATCTCCACGAAGAGCCAGGACTACGTCACCTCCTCGGTCGCGCTCGGCGCCTCGAGCGGCACCGTGCTGCTGAAGCACGTGATCCCCAACGCGATCGCCCCGGTGATCGTCACCGCGACCGTCAACCTCGGCGTGTTCATCGTCGCCGAGGCGACGCTGTCCTTCCTCGGCGTGGGCCTGCCCACCTCCGCCGTCTCCTGGGGCGGGGACATCTCCGACGCCCGTGACGCGCTGCGCACGCAGCCGTCCATGCTGTTCTACCCGTCCCTGGCGCTGGCGATCACCGTGCTGAGCTTCATCATGCTCGGCGACGCGGTGCGCGACGCGCTGGACCCGAAGGCGAGGAAGCGATGACCACGACCTCCGTGAACCCCACCCCGTCCGCCTCCCCGCCCGGCTCCGCGCAGCCGCTGCTGGAGATCAAGGACCTCGAGATCACGTTCACCACCTCGAGCGGACCGGTCAAGGGCGTGCGCAATGCGAACCTTGAGGTGTACCCCGGGGAGACCGTCGCGATCGTGGGCGAGTCCGGCTCGGGCAAGTCCACGACCGCCATGGCGATCGCGCACCTGCTGGCCAAGAACGGCTCGATCACCGGCGGCCAGATCCACTTCGAGGGCCGCGACATCACCCACGTCTCCGAGAAGGAGATCCGGGTGCTGCGCGGCGACCAGGTGGGCCTGGTCCCGCAGGACCCGATGAGCAACCTCAACCCCATGTGGAAGGTCGGTGCCCAGATCCGCGAGACCCTCGCGGCCAACGGCGTCGCCAAGGGCGCCGAGGCGAGGAAGCGCACCGTCCAGCTGCTCGAGGAGGCGGGGCTCTCCGACGCGGAGCGCCGCGCCGAGCAGTTCCCGCACGAGTTCTCCGGCGGCATGAAGCAGCGCGCCCTGATCGCGATGGGCCTGGCCGCCCGGCCGAAGCTGCTGGTGGCCGACGAGCCCACCAGCGCGCTGGACGTCACCGTCCAGCAGCAGATCCTCGACCACCTCGACCACCTCACCGGTGAGCTCGGCGTGGCGGTGCTGCTGATCACCCACGACCTGGGTCTGGCCGCCGAGCGCGCCCAGCACCTGGTGGTGATGTACAAGGGTCAGGTCGTCGAGTCCGGTCCTGCGCTGCAGCTGCTGCAGGACCCGCAGCACCCGTACACCAAGCGGCTCATCAGCGCCGCGCCGTCGCTCGCCTCGCGGCGCCTGGTCTCCTCCTCCCAGCGGGCGGAGAGCCGGGAGCAGGCGCAGGAGAACGCGCCGGTGCACGCCGAGGACCGCCTCACCTCCCCGGCGCCGGTGTCCGATACGATGGCGCCCGAGTTCGGCTACGCCGAGCCGGACGCCGACGCGGTGATCGAGGTGCAGAGCCTGACGAAGTCCTTCCCGATCCGCGGGAAGGTGCCGTGGAGGTCGACCCCGTTCCTCGCGGTCGACGACGTCTCCTTCGCGCTGCGCCGCGGCACCACCACGGCGATCGTGGGGGAGTCCGGCTCGGGCAAGTCCACCGTCGCCCAGATGGTGCTGAAGCTGCTCGAGCCCACCTCGGGCCGGGTGCTCTTCGAGGGGGAGGACGTGGCGGACCTGCGGGGCGGCCGGCTGAAGGCGCTGCGCCGTCGCGTGCAGCCGATCTTCCAGAACCCCTACGGCACCCTCGACCCGATGTACTCGATCTTCCGCACGATCGAGGAGCCGATGCGCCTGCACGGCATCGGGGATCCGAAGAGCCGCGAGGCGAAGGTCCGCGACCTGCTGGACAAGGTCGCGCTGCCCGCGGCGATGATGCGTCGCTATCCCAACGAGCTCTCGGGCGGCCAGCGCCAGCGCGTCGCAATCGCCCGCGCGCTCGCGCTGGACCCCGAGGTCGTGATCTGCGACGAGGCCGTCTCGGCGCTGGACGTGCTGGTCCAGGCCCAGGTGCTCGAGCTGCTCAACGATCTGCAGGCCGAGCTGGGGCTGAGCTACCTGTTCATCACCCACGACCTCGCCGTGGTGCGGCAGATCGCGGATCACACCCTCGTGATGGAGAAGGGGAAGGTCGTCGAGCAGGGCACCACCGACGACGTCTTCCACGCCCCGCAGCAGGACTACACCAAGCGCCTGCTCGCCGCGATCCCCGGCGGCTCCATCCCGCTGGCGGGCTCGGAGACGATCGACGTCGAGGCCCCGGAGGGCCTGGCCGACGAGACCGGCGGCGAGGGCGACGGCGGCCCGGACGACATCATCGATCCCTTCACCCAGGCCGGGCACGTCTGAGCCGGTGACCGGGGACCGATGACGTCGGACCGATGACAGGGGCGAGGCCCGCGCGGAGAGGATCCGTGCGGGCCTCGCTCTCGTCGACCCGAGAGGTGACGCCTCGCCTCGGCCCTCCCCGCCGCGCTCCTCGCCGGGAACAGCGCGTCGAAGCTCTCATCCCCGCACCCGTCGCGGAGCGCCCCGGCCCGATAGACTCGGCGCGGCCCTGGAGCGGGTCGCACCCGCCGTGCGACCGGGCGCTGCTCGGTCCACGCCCCGCCGCGCTATCTGAATCGAGCACCTGCGTATGACCATCCAGCACCGCACCGACCTGCGAAACGTCGCCATCGTCGCCCACGTGGACCACGGCAAGACCACCCTGGTCGACGCCATGCTCACCCAGGGCGGAGCCTTCGGCGAGCGTGACAAGCACGACGAGCGGGCGATGGACTCCGGCGAGCTCGAGCGCGAGAAGGGCATCACGATCCTCGCCAAGAACACGGCGATCCGCTACGTCGGCCCCTCGGCCGCGGCGGTCGGCGAGCCCGACGGCATCACCATCAACGTCATCGACACCCCCGGCCACGCCGACTTCGGCGGAGAGGTCGAGCGCGGTCTGTCGATGGTCGACGGCGTCGTGCTGCTGGTGGACTCCTCCGAGGGCCCGCTGCCGCAGACCCGCTTCGTGCTGCGCAAGGCGCTGGCCGCGAAGCTGCCCGTGATCCTCGTGGTCAACAAGGTCGACCGTCCCGACGCACGCATCGACGAGGTCGTCGGCGAGGCCACCGACCTGCTGCTGGGCCTGGCCTCCGACCTCGCCGAGGAGATCGACGACATCGACCTCGACGCGGTCCTGGACGTGCCGGTCGTCTACGCCTCCGGCAAGGCGGGCCGCGCCTCCACCACCCAGCCCGCCGACGGCACCCTCCCCGAGGAGGAGACCGTCGAGCCGCTGTTCAAGACCATCCTCGAGTCGATCCCGGCCCCGAGCTACGACGACGAGGTGCCGCTGCAGGCCCACGTCACCAACCTCGACGCCTCCCCGTTCCTGGGCCGTCTCGCGCTGCTGCGCATCAAGAACGGCGAGCTCACCAAGGGCCAGCAGGTCGCCTGGTGCACCCAGGACGGCACCACGAAGACGGTGAAGATCACCGAGCTGCTGGAGACCAAGGGCCTCTCCCGCGAGCCGATGACCCGCGCCGCCCGCCCGGGCGACATCGTCGCCGTCGCCGGCATCCCGGAAATCATGATCGGCGAGACCCTCGCCGACGTGAACGATCCGCGCCCGCTGCCGCTGATCACCATCGACGACCCCGCGATCTCGATGACCATCGGCATCAACACCTCCCCGCTCGCGGGCAAGAACGGCAAGGGCCACAAGCTCACCGCCCGCCAGGTGAAGGACCGCCTGGACTCCGAGCTGGTCGGCAACGTGTCCCTGAAGGTGCTGCCCACCGAGCGCCCCGACGCCTGGGAGGTGCAGGGCCGCGGCGAGCTGGCCCTGTCGATCCTGGTCGAGCAGATGCGCCGCGAGGGCTTCGAGCTCACCGTCGGCAAGCCCAAGGTGCTCACCCGCGAGATCGACGGGAAGGTCCACGAGCCGGTCGAGCGGATGACGATCGACGTGCCCGACGAGTACCTCGGCACCGTCACCCAGCTGATGGCCTCGCGCAAGGGCCGCATGGAGACCATGAGCAACCACGGCTCCGGCTGGGTGCGCATGGAGTTCGTCGTCCCCGCCCGCGGCCTGATCGGCTTCCGCACCCGGTTCATGACCGAGACCCGCGGCAACGGCATCGCCTCCTCCTACGCCGACGGCCACGAGCCGTGGATGGGCGAGATCGAGTTCCGCGCGACCGGCTCGCTGGTCGCCGACCGCGCCGGGAACGTGACCCCCTTCGCGATGATCAACCTCCAGGAGCGCGGCTCCTTCTTCGTCGAGCCGACCTCGGAGGTCTACGCCGGTCAGGTCGTGGGGGAGAACTCCCGCAACGAGGACATGGACGTGAACATCACCAAGGAGAAGAAGCTGACGAACATGCGCGCCGCGTCGTCGGACTCCTTCGAGAACCTGGTGCCGCCGCGGAAGCTGACCCTCGAGGAGTCCCTCGAGTTCACCGGCGAGGACGAGTGCGTGGAGGTCACCCCGGAGATCGTGCGCATCCGCAAGGTGATCCTGGATGCGAACGAGCGCCGTCGCGCCCAGTCCAAGGCGAAGTCCGGGAAGTGACGCGGTGACCAGCACGCAGCAGAGGCCGACGGCGGTCGACACGACCTCCCTCGCCGCCCGGCTCGGCCAGGCCGCGATGGCGATCGTGCTCGCGATCGTCTCGGTGCTGCTGCTGGTCACCACCCACCGGTTCGAGCTGACCGTGCTCGGCGCCGACCTCCCGGCCGGGCTCCTGTTCGGCGCCGTCTTCCAGGCCGTGGTGTGCCTGTTCCTGTGGTCCGCGACGGGGACCCGCTTCCCGCTCCTGGTGCTCGGCTCGCTGTGGGGCCTGCTGGCCGGGCCCTTCCTCGGCGAGGGGGCGGGGGGCGGCGTGCTCCTGCCCGCCGTGATCGCGGACCAGGCGCAGTACTCCGGCTGGATCGTCCAGGGCATCGGGATCCTGATCCCCTTCGCCCTCGCCCTGGTGATCACGGTGGCGGGACGCGGCCGGTCCCGGGCACGCTGAGACCATGAGCGCCGCCGACCGCCCCGACTGGGCGACGATCCCGAACCTCGTCACCCTCGTCCGCCTCGCGCTGCTGCTGCCGGTGTGCCTGCGCCTGGCGGACGGGCCGGACACCCTCGGCGTGGTGCTGCTGCTCGTCTGGGCCTCGACCGACTGGATCGACGGGATGCTCGCCCGCGCCCTGGACCAGACCAGCCGCACCGGCCAGATCATGGACCCGATCGCGGACCGGCTGGGCCTCGTCGCGATCGTGCTGACCCTGGCCCTCGCCGACCTGCTGCCCTGGGCGGCGCTCGCCGTGATCGTCGTCGTCGACGCGGCGATGGCCGTCCTCGCCACGCGCGCCGCGCTCGGCGGGCGGATCTCCGTCTCCTGGCTCGGCAAGATCCGCACCTTCGTGCTGATGGCCTCGGTGTTCCTGCTGGTCGCCGTCGCCGCGTGGGCACCTTCGCTGGTGCCGGCCGCGCAGGCGCTGGTGTGGGTCGGGGCCGTGCTGCACGTCGGCTCCGGCGTGGACTACATCGTCAGGGCGCGGCGGGCCCCTGCCGCCGCGCCGGCGGAGGCGGGACCTCCTTCGCGGCGATGACCAGGGCCCGCGGCACGCGCACCTCGCCGCGCCGTGTCATCACCTGCACCACCGCCTCGTCGACCAGCGTGATCGTGCCCAGCGCATCGGTCATCGACTCGCCGTGCGGGGAGCGCTCGCGGTCGATCGCATAGCGCAGCACCACCCGTCGCCCCTCGGCGAGGAAGGGCGCCCAGCCGGCGCGGACCCGGTGACCCTCGTGCATCGTCATCCGGGCAGGCTAACCCCGGGCCCGTCGGCCCGGCACGGGGGCCGGCGCAGGCAGGCTGTGCATCCTGTCACCTCCTGCTCCGGCACGTCCCGGCGGTGCTCCCGGGCGGGGCCGGGATGAGATGATGGAGGGCGCCCCGGACGGAAGGAAGCTGCACATGACGTACGTCATCGCCCTGCCCTGCGTCGACGTGAAGGATCGTGCCTGCGTCGACGAGTGCCCCGTGGACTGCATCTACGAGGGCAACCGGATGCTGTACATCCAGCCCGACGAGTGCGTGGACTGCGGCGCGTGCGAGCCCGTCTGCCCCGTCGAGGCGATCTTCTACGAGGACGACACCCCCGACGAGTGGGCCGACTACTACAAGGCCAACGTCGAGTTCTTCGACGAGCTCGGCGCACCGGGCGGCGCGGCGAAGATGGGCGTGATCGACAAGGACCACCCGCTCGTCGAGGCCCTGCCCCCGCAAGAGAACCCCCTGGCCTGAGCCGTGGCGCCGACGCACTCCGCCGCCCGCCCCGTCCCGCGCGAGGGCCTCGCCGCGCGCTTGCCCGCCTTCCCCTGGGACGCGATCGTGCCCGCCCGCGAGCGGGCCGCGCAGCACCCGGACGGGCTCGTCGACCTCTCCGTCGGCACCCCCGTGGACCCGACGCCCGCCACCGTGCAACGGGCGCTGGCCGACGCGGCCGACAGCCCCGGCTACCCGACCACGGTCGGCACCCCTGCCCTGCGCGAGGCGCTGGTGGACTTCGTCCGCCGCCACCGTGCGGCCCCCGCCGCGCTGGGGGTCGACGCGGTGCTGCCCACCGTCGGCTCGAAGGAGCTCGTCGCGCACCTGCCCTTCCAGCTGGGCCTCGGCGCGGGCGATGCGATCGCCTTCCCGCACATCGCCTATCCGACCTACGACATGGGCGCCCGCTTCGTCGGCGCGAGGCCGCTGCCGGTGGACATGGCGCGCCTGGCCGCCGAGGGCGACGCCGCGCTGCCGGACCCGTCCTCCGCCAGCAGGATCCGGCTGCTGTGGCTGAACTCCCCCTCGAACCCGACCGGCGAGGTGCTGGATGTCGACCAGCTCGCCGCGCTGCTGGCCTGGGCGCGCGAGCGCGGGATCGTCGTCGCCTCCGACGAGTGCTACGCGCTGCTGCCCTGGACCGTGGACGAGGTCCCCTCGATCCTGGACCCGCGGGTGAACGGCGGCTCCCTCGAGGGTCTGCTGTGCGTGTACTCCCTGTCCAAGCAGTCCAACCTCGCCGGCTACCGCGCGGCCTTCGTCGCCGGGGACCCGTCGCTCGTGGCCGAGCTCGTCGCGGTGCGCAAGCAGGCCGGGATGATGCTGCCCGGCCCCGTCCAGGCGGCCTTCGCCGCAGCGCTCGCCGATGACGTCGCCCCCGCCGCGCAGCGGGAGGTCTACCGGGCCCGCCGCGCGCAGCTCGCCCCCGCGCTCGAGTCCGCGGGCGGCACGATCCACGGCTCGCAGGCGGGCCTGTACCTGTGGACCACCTTCGACGAGGACTCGATGGCCACGGTCGATCGCCTCGCAGACCTCGGTGTGCTGGTCGCACCAGGGATGTTCTATGGTGAGGGGGGAGCGCGGTTCGTGCGCGTCGCCCTCACCGCGACCGACGAGCGGATCGCCGCCGCCGCCCAGCGCCTCGAGCGCTCCTGACACCTCCGGCCCCGCGCCGGGACCGATCCGACCACGCACAACGGAGAGCCCATGGATCACGCCACGACGTCTGCCCACCTCACCCTCGGGGAGAAGTCCCTCGATCTTCCGGTCGTCCCTGCCGTGGAGGGCAACTCCGGCATCACGATCGGTCCGCTCCGCAAGGAGACCGGCCAGGTCACCTACGATCCCGGCTTCATGAACACCGCGAACGCGAAGTCCTCGATCACCTACATCGACGGCGACGAGGGCATCCTGCGCTACCGCGGATACCCCATCGAGCAGCTCGCGGAGAAGTCCAGCTACCTCGAGGTGGCCTACCTCCTGATCAACGGCGAGCTGCCCACCAAGGGCCAGCTCGACAACTTCGAGGCCCAGGTCGAGCGCCGCACCCTGCTCGACGAGCGCTTCAAGCACCTCTTCGACGGCTACCCGCGCGACGCCCACCCGATGGCGGTGCTGCAGGCCGGGGTGTCGGGCCTGTCGACCTTCTACCAGGACTCCCTGGACCCCTTCGACGAGGAGCAGGTGCGGATCTCCTCCGTGCGCCTGCTGGCGAAGATGCCGACGATGGCCGCCTACGCGCACCGCATCGCGCAGGGCCACGCGCTGCTCTACCCCGACAACCGCCTCTCCCTCATCGAGAACTTCCTGCGCCTGACCTTCGGCTTCCCGGTCGAGGAGTTCATCGCGGACCCGGTGATCGTGCGCGCGATGGAGCAGCTGCTGATCCTCCACGCCGACCACGAGCAGAACTGCTCCACCTCCGCGGTGCGCCTGGTCGGCTCCGCGCAGGCGAACCTGTTCACCTCGATCTCCGCCGGCATCGGCGCCCTCTCCGGCCCCGCGCACGGCGGCGCGAACGCCGCCGTGATGGAGATGCTCGACGAGATCCAGGCCCGCGACATGGATCCCCGCGACTTCATGGAGAAGGTGAAGAACAAGGAGGACGGGATCCGCCTGATGGGCTTCGGCCACCGGGTGTACAAGAACTACGATCCCCGCGCCCGCATCGTCAAGAAGATCGCCGACGACGTCCTCGAGCGCCTCGGCGTGCAGGACGAGCGGCTCGAGCTCGCGATGAAGCTCGAGGAGATCGCGCTGAAGGACGACTACTTCGTCGAGCGCAAGCTCTACCCGAACGTCGACTTCTACACCGGCATCATCTACAAGGCCATCGGCTTCCCCACCGAGATGTTCACGGTGCTCTTCGCCATCGGCCGCCTTCCGGGCTGGATCGCCCAGTGGCAGGAGATGATCCACGACCCGGAGACGAAGATCGGCCGCCCGCGCCAGATCTACACCGGCGAGGCCGAGCGCCCGTACACCGCGATGCAGGACCGCACCGGCACCAGCGAGCTGCGCCTCGCGGATCTGAAGGCGGAGATGGACAAGCAGCGCAGCTGAGCGGTCGGGAGAGTCTTAGCGGATTGCACTGGGCCCAGTTGGAGTGTCAACAATCACTGATCGGTGATTGCTGAGGCTGTGCCTTCTTGGAGGCCTTACGACTCCTGATGGTTATGCGGTTGTCAATAGGTCACGTAGTGGCTCGGCTGGGGGTATCCCAGTCGAGTGCCCTGCGGGGGCCGCCGTTGAGCTAGCGGGCGATATGTTCGAGATCCTCTGGCCCGTAGGGTGGCAAATTGGTGCTCTGGGGGAGCTAATTGCGAAGGAGCCCGTTGGTGTTCTCGCAGCTGCTTCGTTACCTGGATGAGTGCGGGTCGAAGAAGAACACTGGGACGCCGGTAAATATGCTGACCGGCTTCTGGCCAGCAAGCTCGGTGCCCGGATCTTAGGACAGTGACACCCGCAGATGCGCGCAGGGTGCCTATCAGAGCGGTGAGTACGTCCCAGAGTTCCTCGGCCGTGTGTCCGCCGAAGGGGCGTGTCAGAAGGTCTGTGTAAGCCGTACCGAGAGGAACGGTAAGAATCATGACCGTGACCGACGAGAAGACGCCGGGTGGGCCTTCGAGCCAGGACCTGGTCGAGCAGTTGAAGGCCGCCGGGCAGCTGGATGCGTTGTTCGAGCAGATCGACGCCGGCGAGGTGGAGCTGACCGGGGATGGCGGGTTCGTACCCGCGCTGGTCAAGGCCGCGCTGGAGCGAGGTCTGCAGGCGGAGCTGAGTAGCCATCTCGGCTACGAGAAGGGCTCCGAGGGCGCATCGAAGCACGCCAACTCGCGTAACGGGACGACGCCGAAGACGGTTCGGTCCGAGGTCGGGCCGATCGCGTTGGACGTCCCCAGGGACCGTGCAGGCTCGTTCACACCTCGCCTGGTCCCGAAGGGCCAGCGGCGCCTGGGCGGGCTCGATGACATGATCATCAGCCTCTATGCGGGCGGGATGACGATCCGGGACATCCAGCACCACCTGGCGTCCACGCTCGGCACGGACCTGTCGCACGAGACGATCTCGAACGTCACCGACGCCGTGCTCGAGGAGGTCGCCGCGTGGCAGGCGAGGCCGCTGGAGGAGTTCTATCCCGTCCTCTACCTCGACGCGATCCGGATCAAGATCCGGGAGAACAGCCAGGTCATCAACCGTGCCGCCTATATCGCGGTCGGCGTGGACCTCGACGGGATCAAGCACGTGCTGGGGACCTGGGTCCAGGACACCGAGGGGTCGGCGTTCTGGGCCCACGTCTGCGCTGACCTCGCCAATCGCGGAGTGCGAGACGCGCTGATCGTGTGCTGCGACGGGCTGAAGGGTCTGCCGGAGGCGGTCGTGGCGACGTGGCCGGACTTGATGGTCCAGACCTGCGTGGTCCACCTGATCCGGGCCGCGACGCGGTTCGTGGCCTACCAGGACCGCAAGAAGGTCGCCGCCGCGCTGAAGCCGATCTACATAGCCGCGAGCGAGGACGCGGCCTGGAAGGCGCTGGTCGAGTTCGAGACCTCGCCCCCGAAGCAGAAGTACCCCTCGACCGCGATGACCTGGAAGAACTCGCGGGATCGGTTCGTGCCGTTCCTCCAGTTCCCGCCGATGCTGAGGAAGGTCATCTACACGACCAACGCGATCGAGTCGCTGAACTACCAGCTGCGGAAGGTCACGAAGAACCGCGGACACTTCCCCTCGACGGACGCGGCCGCGAAGCTGCTCTGGCTCGCGATCTGCAACATCGAGGACAAGCGCGCCGCCGATCGCGCCCGCGACCGCGGCAAGCCCGCGAACGAGCGGAAGGCCAGGGCCGGCTCGTCGAGGGCCAGGTCGTCACGAACTGGAAGCAGGCCCTCGCCCAGCTCGCCGCGGACTACCCCGACCGGATCACCCCCTACCTGTGAACACCCCGCTTACACAGACAAATTGACAGGCCCCCTCTGTCCCCAGTCCCGCGCTGCGCGAATGTCGACGCCGATGCGGTCACTAGCCTCGCACCGACGCATCCCGTAATCACCCAACATGTCATACTTAACACTCCTTCGAAGTGGACCTCGCCAGTCTTTCCGCGCCCGTAGTTTCCCTCCTTTCGTGCAAACCCGTATGCCTCCTTCCGGCTCACGCAGAATTCTTGAGCGAAGGCTGAGGTGCTTCATCCAACGCTGTCGAGCGCTTCAAGAATAAGTTTCCTTCAACTTCTCGAACGACACGATTCCCGAAGCATCCTGAAGAAGATCGTACGACTGGAAGTACTCGAATCTACGCGACCCTACTCGGCCCTTCCATGCTCGACTCAAGCCGCAAGACCTTCGCCCATCGCAACCGCTCTGCCTGTTTCTACGAAAAATTTCCTCACGGAAACCTCGACTTCAATTAGGCCACATCTCCGTCCTGAGATCGGCCACTAAGTAGTCTCGCCTGACACTTTCGCCGACTACGCAATACAATTCCGCGTACCGGCCATCCATTTCGTCATGAACTCTACTTCCGATGGGCTAAGCGGGGAAGAAAAAAACATGGGTGGCGTCCCTCCGGAGGAACGCGCGCGAGTGGCCGATATAAACGGGTTCGAAGAGCCAGGCCATTCTGCCCTCCTACTGGATGCGACATCAATCTCGAATCGAATCATAGTCAATGCTGCGACCACCCAGTACCTGCCACGATTATTGAGCAACTCATTGAAATCGATCGACGAATCGACCGCCCCCCCATTCTCGTCCCGAGGAAAGATGAGAGACGAACTCGGTCGAATGGCCTCGTTGTGTTTGTTGATAAAGTCACCGGCCGGCAGGTTGGTGACATTCAGAATATTTAGATCTGATATTGCATCGAGTCGCTGGAGAGTCTCCGACACGTGATTCTCGCTCCACGTACGATGATGAGGAGGCGTGAAAATGACTCGGAGGATCTGATCAGACAAAGGAATGACGAAGAAATGGAGAAGGGGTTCCGGTAGCATTTGGAACAACCCTCGAATTAGGTGGCCACCGCCAGCAGCCCGCGAGAGCACCTCCTCGAAGTTCGCTAGACGTAGCTCCTGCAGGCTTAGAAGGTGGATCGCTTCGCATTCTGGCGTCTTGATTGAAGAGACATTGTCTCTAATAACCGATTCGCTCCACCTCTGCCAGGACATTGCGTGCTTGGAACTCCATTGTTCCGAATTGAACTTGAAATAGGACACAGCAATGCTCCGACCAAGTTTCCGCGCGGCTTCGTCGTCCGAGCTGAGCAAACATTCAACTTCCGTACGCAAATCTCTTTCACTATACTCAAGCAGATCATGATGAATATTCTGAAGCGCATCGAGGGCTTCAGTTACGAGCGGGTCTGAGGGATTCTCATGCAATTGCCGCAGAAGATTTGCAACTGACTTCTGAATGAATAGCTTGGAGACATCTGGCGACGCTGGTGAGAACGATAAACATCTCCCTACGAATGCAAGAATGTTCAGTTGATTAATGAGCTTGCGCCTTCGGCCGTCTCTTAGTAATCGAAGTAGTACTCGAGTTGCTCCGTCTCGTGTCTTTTCGTGGACGATTTGTACAGATAGCTGACCTACAACATCCCATTCGGCTTTAGAGATGTGCTTCAACAGAACGGACGCAACCTCCTCAGGCGAGTCGGAATTCCGCGTGAGTTCGTGTGCGGCAAAGTACTCCAAGAATGTACGGTGTGCGAACTTGAAAATAGCTTCCCCAGTCGGAGTCGTTCCTGCCTCGCCGAATACCCACGCACGCCCCTTACAAAAGCTGATAAATTCTTTTGCCGCTTCCAAAGCTTCGCCTTGTGTGCGATACTTTCCAGAGAGAAAATCAGTTGACTCTCTAATTAATTCTCTCTCTGTGACACCTTCGATCGCTTCTGGGCTTCTGTACATCCAGTAGGCAAGGTGCCTTAGGGCGTCGTCCACGTGAGCGGAGGCGCGGAAATCCACGATAATAGCTCGACTTCGATCCCAACGATTGTAAAGAAGTTCAGCACATTTTTCAAGTACTCGAAGCCTATTCTCTGGAATGTAGTTCTGGCCTCTGTAGATCATGCAAATCAGCGATAGCATCAGTGGATTACGCCGCAGATCTGGCACCTGATTACTCTCAGAGAGGAAGGTATCCGCGACAGTTTCAACGTCGCTTCCCGGAAATGCACCGGCAAATGTAAACCACTTGCGGGAGTACTCTGCAACTTGAGATTCGCTGAATCCGCCAATGATGTGTGTTGTGAAAAACTGAGGGTCCAGCCTAGCCTCGGGGTACCCAACGATGCGCGAAGTAGCCAACACCCTTGAAAGGGGATACCGGCTGCTAAATAGCTCAACTCTTTCGCTTATGGTTCTTCGCAAAGAAGAGTCGAGCAGCTCGTCTAGCCCGTCGAAAATGACGAACGCCTCACCAGTGAGTAGCAGGGACTCTACTGCGCCTACTGGGGCTGGACATTGATATTGCGTCTCCAGTTGTGATGTTATGTAGGCGAGGATGCTCCGATCAAGGTTAGTCTCACGTGCAAAATCCCGCAAAGTGACTATGAACGGTATTCTTGAGCTTTCCTTCGCAAGCAGGGTCGTGATGGCCGCCGTCATTGTTGATTTTCCGCCGCCGGGGTCGCCAAGTAGGACCGTTCGGTCTATCGTGTTTACATAGTCTGCTACCCGGACTGTCCGATAGCTTCCATCTTCGGATTGAGAGATCTCAGGCGCGACATAGATGTCCTCGATTGGCACTTTTTGCCTGTCGTCGATATTTGGTGGATAAATATGACCGTGAGCAGCAACTAGTTGATCTCGATAGTTCTCGATCCATTCTTGATGTTCGCTTGGTAGTACCTCGTGCTTATATTTGCGCACGTGCTCCAGGTGGCGTTTTGAGGCATTAGCGGTCTCTATAAGTAACCTTAGTTGCCCGGCATCCCTGAGTGACTGAAAAGCATCTGGGTCGCCTGCACGAATACGCTCTACAGCCTGTTCACACAAGAAATCTAGCTCGTCGACCAGCAGGTCCGTAGTCTTACGAGAGTCCTTGGAGTCCGGCAAATGAAGTGCTTCGACAAGCAGTATATAGAATTGCTCACGCACTGTCGAGATGTATATAGGATCAATGCCGGTAATCCGGTGTGCGAGTATCTCTCCGATTATTCCTTGCGCCCTCGGGCCCGCCAGAACATGTTTCAGTTGTGAGATTGATAGATCGGATGGCAACGATTCTACAGTCGAGAGCCCTGAGACCCTCTCAGATATTACGGAAGTGTCAAAAGTGGAGGCAAGGTCAAGATCTTTGAGTACCGTGCCGTTTCGGCGCCGATTGACGGTTCTCTTGATTCTACTTCCAGCGATTTCAAATGCGGGCTTAATTGCTGAAGCTAATAGCGGGGAGAGTAGGGTGTCCACGATGGCTCCGTCGCGACTCGATCCGTTGATGATGTCACGAGGGTACCTGTGAAGCCTTGCGTGGGAGCCAGGTTCGGTGAAGTGGCGCGTGCTGACTGGGCGTTGCGGCGTGACCTCCGATGGTGCATGCGTGCTGCGAGCATCAAAGTTCGTCCTGTGGTCGCTCAGGGGTGCCGGAGACGGCGTCGCTGACGACGGCGCGCGGTCCCGGTGGTCGCGTATGATGTAGTTTTTGTTTCGTCGCAGCTGGTTTAATAGAGTGCCGCTATTTGTCGAGGCTGACGTACGCCGGGTGAGTAGAAGTCTGCTGGCGGAGCTGTTTCGGCGGCCTTTAAGTGTTAGTCGCTCAATCTGTCGGGAGCCCTTATATGGCGAGTGTTGAGACTGGCTGTTTATTTAAGTCGAGTGAACTATGTAGTACAGTTTCCTGCATTGGATGTTGTGTTCCCGGTGTCGCCCTCCATGGTAGCCCACGGGAAAAATACTCGTGTCGGTAGTACTGGGGTCTAAGTGCGAACCATTTGACATCTAGGTGGAAACGTTAGTTTGTGGCTGGCTCACTTCGGTCAAGATTTGTGGTATCCAAGAACTAGCCAGTTGCGCCTCGCGGAGCTGAATGTGGAGATGGACAAGCAGCGCAGCTGAGCGCTCCGGGCGGCCCGTCGGCCTCCGCTCCATGGACCTGCGAGGGCCCGTGCGATCACCTATCGCACGGGTCCTCTGCCGTGCCCGGCCCGGCCCTCCGCCGTGCCCGGAGGCGGAGCTCTGACCTGCGCGGCCGGGACCTCCGTCCCGGCCGGCCGAGGCATGCCCCGTCCGGCAGCCGGGCCCCGCGCGGCCGGGGACCTTCGACCCCGGTCAGGGGCCTCGGCGGTGCCTAGCGTGGAGTCATCCACGAAGGGACCCGCGCCGGGGGTCCGCGCCGCGAACAGGAGCCGTCATGAGCACCGCGACCACCGACCGTCCCGCCGCCGAGACCGCCCCGGGCGACGCCTGGGCGGGGTTCGCCCCCGGCCCGTGGCAGGAGACGATCGACGTGCGCGACTTCATCCTGCGCAACTACACCCCCTACTCGGGCGACGCCTCCTTCCTCGCCGGCCCCACCGAGAAGACACTCCGGCTCTGGGATCACCTCGAGCGCACCTACCTCTCGGAGGAGCGCAGGCGGCGCGTCTACGACGTCGACACCGAGACCCCCGCCGACATCGACGCCTTCCCCGCCGGGTACATCAGCGAGGATGACGACGTGATCGTCGGCCTCCAGACCGACGTGCCGCTCAAGCGCGCCATGATGCCCAGCGGCGGCTGGCGCATGGTCGAGACTGCGATCCGGGAGGCGGGCAAGGAGCCCGATCCGCGGATCAAGGAGATCTTCACCAAGCACCGCAAGACCCACAACGACGGCGTCTTCGACATCTACACCCCGCGGATCCGCGCCGCCCGCTCCAGCCACATCATCACCGGCCTGCCCGACGCCTACGGCCGCGGCCGCATCATCGGCGACTACCGCCGCCTCGCCCTCTACGGCGCGGACTTCCTGATCGCGGAGAAGAAGGCCGCGAAGGACGCCGTCGCGGGTCACGGCTTCTCCGAGCACTGGGCCCGTTACCGCGAGGAGCACGCCGAGCAGATCAAGGCGCTCGCGAAGCTGGTGCGGCTCGGCGAGATCTACGGCCTGGACCTGCGCCGCCCCGCGGCGACCGCCCAGGAGGCCGTGCAGTGGACCTACATGGCCTATCTCGCCTCGGTGAAGAGCCAGGACGGCGCCGCGATGTCCATCGGCCGCCTCTCGGGCTTCCTGGACGTGTACATCCAGCGGGATCTCACCGCCGGCACCCTCACCGAGTCCGAGGCGCAGGAGATCATCGACGCGCTCGTGATCAAGCTGCGCATCGTCCGCTTCCTGCGCACCGTCGACTACGACCAGATCTTCTCCGGCGACCCCTACTGGGCGACCTGGTCCGATGCCGGCTTCGCCGAGGACGGCCGGCCACTGGTCACGAAGACGTCCTTCCGCCTGCTGCAGACCCTGCGGAACCTCGGCCCCGCCCCGGAGCCGAACATCACCATCTTCTGGGACCCGTCCCTTCCTGAGGGCTACAAGGAGTTCTGCTCCGCGATCTCGATCGAGACCTCCTCGATCCAGTACGAGTCCGACGCGCAGATCCGTGAACGCTGGGGCGACGACGCCGCGATCGCCTGCTGCGTCTCCCCGATGCGGGTCGGCAAGCAGATGCAGTTCTTCGGCGCCCGCGTCAACGCCGGCAAGGCGCTGCTCTACGCGATCAACGGCGGCCGCGACGAGGTCACCGGGAAGCAGGTCACCGAGCCCGGGCTGCACACCCCGATCACGGGCGAGGGCCCGCTGGACTACGACGAGGTCTGGCAGCGCTACGAGGAGATGCTCGACTGGGTGGTGGGCACCTACGTCGAGGCGCTGAACATCATCCACTACAGCCACGACCGCTACGCCTACGAGTCGATCGAGATGGCGCTGCACGACAGCAAGATCGTGCGCACCATGGGCTGCGGCATCGCTGGCCTGTCGATCGTCGCGGACTCCCTCTCCGCGATCCGCTACGCGACGGTCACCCCGGTGCGGGACGAGACGGGCCTGGTCGTCGACTACGTGACCGAGGGGGAGTTCCCTCGGTACGGCAACGACGACGACCGCGCCGACGACATCGCGGCGACGATCGTGCACACCGTGATGCAGAAGATCAAGGCGATCCCGATGTACCGCGACGCGATCCCGACCCAGTCGGTCCTGACGATCACCTCGAACGTCGTCTACGGAAAGGCGACCGGCTCCTTCCCCTCCGGGCACCGGGCAGGCACCCCGTTCTCGCCGGGCGCGAACCCTGAGAACGGCGCCGACACCCACGGCATGGTCGCCTCGATGCTCTCGGTCGGGAAGCTCGACTACGAGGACGCCCTGGACGGCATCTCGCTGACCAACACGATCACCCCGCAGGGGCTCGGCCGCACCAAGGACGAGCAGGTGACGAACCTGGTCGGCATCCTCGACGCCGGCTTCATGATCGACGACGAGTGAGCCCCGCACCGGCCGACCGACGCGCCCCATCGGCCGGCCGGCACCCGGCGGCCCCGCCGGACCAGCCCATCCACCCCCGAACCTGCACCGCACACCCCGAGGAGAACCCCATGACCACCCCCACCTTCGACCAGCGCCTCGCCTCCATGAAGGCGAGCCGGGCCGCGAACAACGCCGAGACCGGCCTGTTCCACGCCAACATCAACGTGCTGAACAAGGACACCCTCGTCGACGCGATGGAGAACCCGGAGGACTACCCGAACCTCACCGTGCGCGTCTCCGGCTACGCGGTGAACTTCGTCAAGCTCACCCGCGAGCAGCAGCTCGACGTCCTGGACCGCACATTCCACCAGGGCGCCTGAGCGGCGCGCGGGCGCATCCGGCGCACAGAGCACACAGAACAGACAGAGCACAGCGAGCACGGGGACGAGAGCGCAGATGACGCAGAGCATCGACCTGCTGGGCCGGCCCGCCCGGAACCGGCGGGCCGGCGCGGGGATCGACGGGATGGCCGAGGCGGAGCTGGACCGCAGCGGCCGCCTCGCCGCGATCCGGGAGGGCCGCCTCGCCTCGATCCACTCCTGGGAGCTGGTCACCGCGGTCGACGGCCCCGGCACCCGGCTGACGATCTTCTTCGCGGGCTGCCCGCTGCGCTGCGTCTACTGCCACAACCCCGACACCATGGAGATGCGGCGCGGCCAGGACGTCGAGCTCGAGGAGATCGAACGGCTCCTGCGCCGCTACCGCCGCGTGTTCCGCGCGACCGGCGGCGGGATCACCCTCTCCGGCGGCGAGGTGCTCATGCAGCCCGCCTTCGCCCGCAACGTGCTGCGCGCCGCGACGGAGCTCGGCATCCACACCGCGATCGACACCTCCGGGTATCTCGGCGCGGTCGCGAAGGACGAGCTGCTCGCCGACGTCGACCTCGTGCTGCTGGACGTCAAGAGCGGCGACGAGGCGAGCTACAAGCGCCTCACCGGCCGGGAGCTGCAGCCCACGATAGACTTCGGCGACCGCCTCGCCCGCGCCGGCATCGCGATCTGGATCCGCTTCGTTCTCGTGCCGGAGTGGACCGACGCGGCGGAGAACGTCGAGAAGGTCGCGGACATCGTCGAGCGCTGGCAGGACGTGGTCGAGCGCGTCGAGGTGCTGCCCTTCCACAACATGGGCCAGGACAAGTGGGACGTGCTCGGGATGGAGTACCGGCTGCGGGACGCGCAGCCGCCGTCCACGGAGGTCGTCGAACGGGTGCGAGAGCAGTTCCGCGCCCGCGGCCTCACCGTGCACTGAGCCCGAGCGATCCTCGGACCGGGGCGAGCGCTCAGTGCGCCGGGTCCCGATCCGCGGCGCTCAGCGGCCGCTGACCAGCACGACCACCCGCTCGGGATCGCCGCCCTCGGCGCTGCCCCAGGCCCCGGCCTCCTCGCCGTGGGCGGTGCGGTCCCAGACCCGGCCGCGATAGCTGACCTGCACCACCCCGTCGTCGGCCGCACGGGCGACGGCCCAGTTCGCGAGCGACCAGCCCAATGTCTCGTCGCCGCCCGGGTCGAGCACGAGCGCCGTCGCGCCGGCGCCCTCGGGCACCTGCGGGGCGGCCCCGGCGGCGGAGTCCAGCGACGATGTGACCCGCCCGGACTCCGTCGCGCGGGGGAACTGCCGCGCGAGCTCGCCGCGCAGCTGCTCGGGGGAGGCGGTCGCACCGACCTCGTCCAGGGTGCACAGCAGGTTCGCGCCGGACTGGCCGGTGAGGGCCGAGGCGTACAGCCGACCCTCGGTCTCGTGGTCGCGATACGCCTCGGGATGCCCGGAGCGCTGCACCTGCTGGGCGATGTCGTTGATGTCGGCGCTGGTGTAGTCGGGGTAGGTCTCGAGCACGTCGAAGAAGGCGTTGGAGGCGTAGACCGGATCCATGATCTGCTCCTCGGTGCCCCAGCCCTGCGAGGGCCGCTGCTGGAACAGGCCCAGCGAGTCCCGATCGCCGTAGTCGATGTTCTGCAGCTGCGACTCCTGGTACGCGGTCGCCAGCGCGATCGACGCCGCCCGCGGCGGCATGCCCCGATCCACCGCCGTCGCGCTGATCAGCGCCGCGTTCGCGACCCGATCGGTGGTGTAGCGGTGGCTGGTGCCGAGCCCCGAGGCGACGCACGTGCCCTCGTGGGCGGGGGAGCCGTACCGCTCCAGGGCGAGATAGCTGCCGCCCGCGATCCCGCCGAAGACCAGCACCATGACCAGAGGGACCGCGAGGTGACGGCCGACGCCGCCGCGCGCACGGCCGCGCGCACGGGAGCCTGCTGCCATCCTCGCGGTCCTCCGTCTCTCAGATGCTGCGTCTCAGTTGCTGTGCAGGGCGGCGTTGAGCTCGACGGTCTGGCCCGCGCGGGCCACCGCCTGCACCGCACCGGTCAGCGAGTTGCGGCGGAAGAGCAGGTTCGGCACCCCGGAGAGCTCCCGCGCCTTCACCACGTGCGGGCCCTGGGCCTCGGCGCCGGGCTCGCCGAGCAGCTCGACCTTCGTGCCGGCGGTGACGTACAGCCCCGCCTCGACCACGCAGTCGTCCCCGAGGGCGATGCCGATCCCGGCCTCGGCGCCGACGAGGGAGCGCCGACCGATGCTGACGCGCTCGGTGCCGCCGCCGGAGAGGGTGCCCATGGTGGAGGCGCCGCCGCCCACGTCGGAGCCGTCCCCGACCACGACGCCCTGGGAGATGCGGCCCTCGATCATCGAGGCGCCGAGGGTGCCGGCATTGAAGTTCACGAAGCCCTCGTGCATCACGGTGGTGCCCTCGGCGAGATGCGCGCCGAGCCGCACGCGATCCGCGTCGCCGATCCGCACGCCGGCGGGCAGCACGTAGTCGACCATGCGCGGGAACTTGTCGAGGCTGAGCACTGTGGGGGTGCGGCCCGCGGCGATCAGGCGCAGGCGCGTCTCCTCGAAGCCGGCGACCGCGCAGGGCCCCTCGGAGGTCCACACGACGTTGGTGAGCGACCCGAAGAGTCCCTCGAGGTTCAGGGAGTTCGGGCGGACCAGGCGGTGGGAGAGGAGATGGAGGCGCAGGTAGGCGTCGGCCGCATCGGCCGGGGCGGCCGTCAGGTCGATCGCGCGGACCACGACCTCCTGGGTGGTGCCGCGCACCTCGTCGGCCTGCGCGGCGGCGACCAGCTGCGCGTGGAGGGGATGGCCGGCGGGGTCAGCGGGAGCCTCGCCGAGCTGCGGCGAGGGGTACCATGCATCGAGGACGGAACCGTCCGCCCCGAGTGTCGTGAGCGCGATGCCCCAGGCGGCGGTGACGGTGGACTCGGATGTCGAGGATGTCATGGGCCGAGTCTACGAATCCTGACCCAGCAGGGGAGCATGCGCCTGTCCGGGCGCGGCGAAGAGCACACCGCGGGGCACCAGACGCCCCGAGCGGGAGGGACCGCGATGTCCGGGGGAGCGGTGAGCGGATGACCGACGGCGACGACGCGCACGCGCCCCGCCATGCCCCGCTCCACCGCAACGGCGAGTACCTGCGGTGGCTGCTCGGCGACCTCCTGCTCGACATCGGCACCGGCATCGGCGCCTTCGCCTTCCCGCTGATCACCTTCATGGTCACCCAGTCCCTCGGCACGACGGGGCTGGTCGCCCTGGTGCAGGGACTCGGCGCGGTCGTCGGTCTCATCCCCGGCGGCCTGCTCGCCGACCGGATCGGGCGCCGCCGGCTGCGCCTGCTCGCCGGGATCACCGGCGCGGTCGTGCAGCTCGCACTGGTCGTGGTGCTGCTGGGCGGATGGGCCGGTCCCGTGCTGCTGGCCTCGCTCGCCTTCCTGGACCGTCTGCGGGAGACGGCGCTGGGCAGCGCCTCCAACGCCATGCTCAAGCAGATCGTGCCCGTGACGCAGCTGCCGCGGGCCGTGTCGGTGAACCAGGGCCGCGAGGCCGCGGTCGAGATGGCCTCCGGGCCCGTGGGCGGCGCGCTGCTGGGACTGTCGATCGTGTTCCCGCCGCTCGTTCACCTGCTGGGGAACGTCGGCTCGGTCCTCGCGACGCTGAGCATGCGCGGACGCTACCGGCCGAGGGTCGAGGGCTCCCCGCCCACGAAGGTGATCGACGACCTCCGCGAGGCCCTGGCCTGGATACGCACCCAGCCGATCCGGCTGCAGATGCTCGCCGTCTCCTCCGCCGTGAACCTCGGCGCGAACGGGCTGCTGTTCACGGTGATGCTGGACCTCGCGGACCAGGGCGTGCCCGCCTCCCGCATCGGCCTGCTGAACACGGCGCTGGCTGCCTCGATCCTGCTCGGCGCCTTCCTCGCCCCGCGCCTGGTGGACACGGTGCCGACGGGGGTGCTCGCGATCGCGCCCGTCGCCCTGATGACCCTGGTCGGCGTGCTGCTGCCCGTGGCGCCCTCGATGGTGTGGATCGCGCTGTGCTACACCGCGATCGGGATCGGCCTGCCCGCCTTCAACGCCTCCGGGCAGGGGTTCTTCACCCACATCACGCCGGTGGCGATGCAGGGCCGGATCAGCTCGCTGATGCGCCTGGTGTCCCTCGGCGTGATGACCTTCGCGCCCGCGCTCGCCGGCTGGGGCCTCGAGATCGCCGGCAGCACGACCACGCTGCTGCTCTTCGCCGCGGTGCTCGCGCTCGGCGTGGTGATCGGTCTGCTCGCCCGCGACCTGCGCCGCCTGCCCGTCTCCTCCCGCTGGGAGCGCCACGCCCGGGAGAGGGGCTACTCCGTCCCGGAATGAGGGGACGAGGTTGCCTCCCCGACCGCGCCATGGCTCACACTGCCGGCGGCTCCTCGTCCAGAGGCGCCGGTCCGATCCATTCGCTCGCCCGCACCCGTCGCGCCCTCCGCTCCCGGCGCCGCCCGCCCAGGTACACCGCCGCGGTCGCGGCGACCAGGGCGATGACCCCGCCGATCAGCAGCGCCGGCGCCTGCTCGGTCGCGACGATCTCGGCGCGCAGCATGAGCGAGAGCAGCAGCACCGCGGCGCCGGCGACGATCGCGAGGACGCCCGCGCCGAGCAGGAGCGCCGGGCCCAGGGATCCTAGGACGACCGGCCCCGCGGACTCGTCCTGCAGCGGCCTGCGCAGCGGTAGCCCGCGCCCCAGCTGACCGGGACGGGAGACCGCCCAGTCCAGCAGCGCCCGGTCCCGGCGGCGCGTCGCGACCGCGCCGACGACCGCGGCGAGCACGAGGCACGCCAGCATCCCACCGAGCAGCGGACCCGACTTCGCCGCCAGGTGCCAGGTGAGATCCGCGGCGTCCAGGCTCCGCAGCACGGTGAGCACCACGCAGACGAGCGCGCCGAGCAGCAGCGCCCCCTCGAGGAGCCGCAGCGGGAGCTGCCGTGCTCCTCGCTCCGCCTCGGCCGCGGCGCCGACCTCGTCCGCGACCGGGTCCGCGCCCTCCTCGAGTACCACGCGGCGCTCGTCGGCCAGGCGTTCGGCGAACTCCTCGACGGAGCCCGGGGCGCGCAGGGAGGGCGCATAGCGCTCGCGCTGGGCGGCGCTGAGCCAGGCGGTGAGCACGAGCGCATCCGCCGCGGCGCGTTCACGCGGCAGCAGATCGGCGTTGACCACCGCGCGCAGCCGCGCGGCCTGCCCGAAGAGGACCCCGGTGAGGGGTCCGGAGCTCGCGCGCGGCGGAAGGTGTCTCGGCGACGTCGACGACATGGGGACATCGTCCCAGACGGCGCGCACGGACCGAAGGCTCCGCGCCGCGCCGCATACTGGGGGGATGACCCACGCCGCCGACCCCGTCCGCACCGTCGTCGTCATCGGGGCGGGCCCTCGGGGCACCGCGATCGTGGAGCGGCTGGTCGCGGCGTCGACCACGGAGGCGTGGCAGGGGCCGCTGACCGTGCACCTGGTCGACCCGCAGGTGGGGCGCGGCGGGGCCGTCTGGCGCCATGACCAGCCCGGGGTGCTGCTCATGAACACCACCACCTGCCAGACCACCCTGTACCCGGACGAGTCCTGCCATCCGCTGCTGCCCGTCCCGCACCACGAGAGCCTGGCCGACCACCTGGCAGCGGAGGGGCTCGGTCCCTCCGACTTCGCCTCCCGCGCCGCGCACGGCCGCTATCTCGCGCACGTGCTCGAGACCGCGCTCGCCGATGCGGACCCCGAGCGGCTGCGGATCGTGCTGCACCCCGCCGAGGCCGTGGACGTCACCGGCCCGGCCGACGGGCCCCAGCGGATCCGCCTCTCGGACGGGCGCGTGCTGCGCGCCGACGCGGTCGCGCTCGCGCTCGGCCACCTGCCTACCGCGCTCGGCCCCCGCTCCCAGCAGCTCGCCGACGCCGCCGAGCGGCACGGCCTGGTCCACCTCGGCCCCGCGAGCCCGCTCGAGGTCGACTACGCCGCCCTGCTCGGCCGCGAGGCGGTCGCCGTGCAGGGGATGGGCCTGAACTTCTACGACGCGATCGGGATGCTCACCGCCGCCGCCGGCGGACGCTTCGAGGAGGCCCCGGAGACCGAGGCGGGACTTCGCTACGTGCCCGGCGGCGCCGAGCCCGTGCTCGTGATCGGCTCCCGCTCCGGCATGGTCTACCGCCCCAAGCCCGACCTGCCGCAGGAGCAGCTGATCCCCTACCCGCTGCAGGTCCTCACCAGCGAGCGCGTCCTCGAGCTCGCAGTGCGCTCGGCCGGGGTGGACCATGAGGGGGAGGTGATGCCGCTGATGCTCGCCGAGCTGCGCCGCGCCCTGCGCGGGGCCGGGCACGCCGAACTCGCGAGCGACGAGGCGCTGATCCACCTGCTGTTCCCCTTCGGCCGCCGAGGCGGGGACAGCGCCGACGCCCACCGCCGCACCCGCGAGGTGCTCGCCTCCGCGCTCGCCGCCGCGACCGCGCCCGATCCCGCATGGGTGCTCGTCCACCGGGTGCTCATCGCGCTGCGGATGCAGGTCAACCGCCTCATCGACCTCGGCGCGTACACCACCGAGTCGGTGCGCCGTGACATCGACGGCCACCTCCGCAACGCCTTCGCCTCCTGGGCCTCGGGCCCGCCCGTGCTGCGCGCTCGGCAGGTGCTCGCGCTCGAGGCGGCGGGGCTGGTGCGCTTCACCGGCCCGCGCATGCACCTGGACATCGACGAGGAGGCGGGTCGCTTCGCGGTGCGCGGCGGGGACGGGTCCGTGACCCTGTGCGACGGAGTGCTCGAGGCGCATCTGCCGCCCGTGGACCTGCCCGCCTACCGCTCCGCCCTGCTCGGCGCCTGGCGCGAGCGCGGCGAGGCGCAGAAGGACCACTGGGCCTCCCGCGGCTCCCGCCGCCGCATGCTCACCGGCTCGATCGCGGTCGACGGGCTCTACGCCCCGATCGGCACCGACGACACCGTCTACGAGCGGCGCCTGCTCGTGGGAGTCCCCGTCTCCACCGCCCAGCCGGGCTCCGCGATCACCGCCGAGCCGGGCACCTCCCCGCAGCTGCTGCGCCATGCCGAGGCGGTCGCGGTGCGCCTCGCCCGCGCCGGGGGAGCGCTCGCCGCGGAGTGAGCCGGCTCCCGGCCGTGGCACGATGGCGCCCATGAGCACGCGCCCCGCCCCCGCCCTGGACCCCTCGGCCGACATCGTCGACCTCACCGCCGCGATCGTCGACATCGAGTCCGTCTCCGGGAACGAGCAGGCGCTCGCCGACGCCGTCGAGCAGGCGCTGCGCACGCATGCCCCGCACCTCGAGGTGCTGCGCGACGGGGACACCGTCATCGCCCGCACCCATCACGGCCGGGACCGGCGCGTGCTGCTGGCCGGCCATCTCGACACCGTCCCGGTCGCCGCGAACCTCCCCTCCTCCCGTCGCATCCGCGAGGGCCGCGAGGAGCTCGTCGGCCGCGGCAGCTGCGACATGAAGGGCGGGGTCGCGGTGATGCTGAAGCTCGCCGTCGAGGCGGCCGACGCGCCGATGGATCTCACCTGGCTGTTCTACGACCATGAGGAGGTCGCCGCGGCCGACAACTCCCTCACCCGCCTCGCCGCCGAGCACCCCGAACACCTCGAGGCCGACTTCGCGATCCTCGGCGAGCCCACCTCCGCCGGGGTCGAGGGCGGCTGCAAGGGCACCATGAAGCTCGAGGTCACCGCCCGCGGCGTCGCCGCGCACTCCGCCCGCGACTGGGTGGGCGAGAATGCGATCCACCACCTCGCCCCGGTGCTCGAGCGGCTCGCCGCCTATGAGGCGCGCCGCGCGGTGATCGACGGGCTCGAGTACCGCGAGTGCCTCAACGCCGTCGCGATCACCGGCGGGATCGCCGGGAACGTCATCCCCGACCGGGCGAGCGCCACCCTGAACTACCGCTTCGCCCCGGACACCAGCGTCGAGCAGGCCGAGGCGCATGTGCGCGAGGTCCTCGCGGGCCTGGACCTCGAGATCGAGGTGACGGACTCTGCGCCCGGCGCGCTGCCGGGCCTGGACACCGCCGCCGCCCGCGACTTCCTCGCCGCGCTCGGGGGAGAGGTCCCCCTGGCCGCGAAGCAGGGCTGGACCGACGTCTCCCGCTTCTCGGCCCTCGGCACCCCGGCGGTGAACTTCGGCCCCGGCGATCCGCTGCTGGCCCACACCGACGACGAGCACGTCCCGGTCGACGACCTCACTCGCGCGCTCGAGGGACTGCGACGGTACCTGCTGGGGGCCTGACCCCGGTCGGTCGGGCGCGAGGCAGCCCGGGCCGTTACGATCGCGGCATGACACCGGAGGAACGAGAGCACCACCGCAAGGGGCCCGTCACGCTGCGCGGCGCCCAGCGGCCCGACCGCACCACCGACCAGCGTCTGCTCGAGGAGTCCGCCCCGGGTGCCTGGGTGCACTCCGATCCGTGGCGGGTGCTGCGGATCCAGTCGGAGTTCGTCGAGGGCTTCGGGGCGCTGGCCGAGCTGGGCCCGGCGATCTCGATCTTCGGCTCCGCACGCCTCGGCGAGGGCCATCCCGATTATGAGTGCGCGCGGCGGATCGGCGCGGGGATCGCCGAGCGCGGCTACGCCGTGATCACCGGCGGCGGCCCCGGCATCATGGAGGCCGGCAACCGCGGGGCGCAGGAGGCGGGCGGCGTCTCCGTCGGCCTCGGCATCGAGCTGCCGCACGAGCAGGGCCTGAACCCCTACGTCGACCTCGGCGTCGACTTCCGCTACTTCTTCGCCCGCAAGACCATGTTCGTGAAGTACTCCAGCGGCTTCGTGGTGATGCCCGGCGGCTTCGGCACCTTCGACGAGCTGTTCGAGGCGCTGTGCCTGATGCAGACCCACAAGATCGACATGTTCCCCGTGATCCTGGTGGGCCGCGACTACTGGCAGGGCCTGCTGGACTGGGTGAGCTCGGCGGTCGTGGACCGCGGGATGATCAGCCTGGCCGACCTGGACCTCGTGCGCGTGGTGGACACCGCCGAGGAGGCCCTGGCCGCGCTCGGCGAGGCGATCCGCGGCGACGACGATGGCCCGGCGGCGGGGGAGGACCGCACTGCCGCGGAGGACGAGGTCGTGGACGCCTCGTGACCGCCGTCGGCCCGATCGTGCTGCTCCTGCTGCTGGTGGCGCTCGTGGTCGCGGTGCTCATGGTGGGGGTGGCGACGGGCCGATTGGGCGGCGGGATCGGGCTTCCGGAGCGGCCCCGGCGGACGACTCGTCGGACGCGACGTGCGAGCACTCCCGAAGACCTGAGATAATGGCCACCGTACGCGCGCTGCCAGAGGCCCCGTCCGGGGGAGCGACTCAGGGGCAGCGACACATCTAGGAGGCACGCCATGGCTGCTATGAAGCCGCGCACCGGTGACGGTCCGCTCGAGGTCGTGGAGGAGGGGCGCAGCATCATCATGCGGGTCCCGCTCGAGGGGGGCGGCCGTCTGGTCGTCGAGATCGCCGCATCGGAAGCCGTGGAGCTGCGGGACGCCCTGGAGGGCGTGATCAAGTAAGCAGCTCGCCGCCGGCATCGGCCCCGCACCCGCTGGACGGGTGCGGGGCCGATGTTGTCCGAGCGCCGGCTCTCAGCCCCGGCGAGGGCGGAGCACCGCGGCGAGCACGCCGTCGCCGCTGCCGGTGAGCGCGGGGACGAGGTCCTCCGCCTCGGAGACCGCGCGGAGCAGGCCCCGCACCGCCCGGGTAGTGGCATCGCGCGCGGCCGGGTCCGCGACCCGGTCGTGGAAGAGGGCGTGGGGGATGACCAGCACGCCGCCCGGGCGCAGCAGGCGCCGGGCATGTTCGAGCAGCTCCTCCGCGTGCGGGGCGTGGGCGGGGAAGGCGACCAGGTCGTAGGCGTGATCGGTGAGGCGGCCGACGACGTCGCGCGGCTGCCCGGCGATGGTCCGCACCCGCGGCGTGCGGATCCGCGCCTCGGCGAACGCCTCCCGCGCCGCGCGCTGGTTCTCGACCTCGGGGTCGATCGTGGTGAGCACCCCGTCGGGGTGCATCCCGGCGAGCAGGTACAGGGAGCCGACGCCGCTGCCGGTGCCGATCTCGACCGCGGAGCGGGCCTGCACCGCCGCGGCGAGCAGCCGCATCAGCGCGCCCGCTCCCGGCAGCACGGGCGGCGCGCCGAGCTCGTTGCCGCGCTCGCGGGCGCGGGCCAGGACGCCGTCGTCGGCGAAGAGGTCCGCCTCGTCGACGAACTCCTCGCCGTGGGCCCAGGAGGCCACCTTTCCCGACGACATCTCCGCTTCCTCTCGCCGCACGCCTGTGAACGGGCCGATCCTACGACAGCCGCGCGGGCGACGCGCAGTCCGTGCGCCGTTCCCAGGGGGCGCGATGCAATAATGGGCCCGCAGCAGCGGACCTCGAGACGTATAGGTGGACAATGGGCGGCACCGGCTTCATGGGCCTCGGCGGGTGGGAGATCGTCGTCCTGCTCATCGTGTTCCTCGTGATCGTGGGCCCGCAGCGGCTGCCCGAGGTCACCCGTTCGCTGGTCCAGTGGGTGCGCAAGGCGCGCCGATGGGTGGACGACTCGCGCTCGACGGTCGAGGACGAGATGGGCATCGCCATCGAGGACCTCAAGAAGTACGACCCGCGCCAGTACGATCCGCGCCGCATCATCCGCGAGGCCTGGGGCGACACCGACGTCGAGGAGCTGCTGCCGAGCAAGGAGGCCATGTCCGTGGCCGGCGGCGCGGCCGCGGCGGGCGCCGCGAAGGGCGCGAAGAAGCGCTCGGGCTCGACCGCCAAGGACGAGGGCCCCAAGCGCGCACCCTTCGACGACGAGGCCACCTGAGCCACGCACTCGCCGGCCGACGCCGCTGAGCGTCCAGCCTCCACGTCGATGCCCGACGTCACGGTGGCGCGACGGAACCCCGCGTGATGCGTTGGACGGCTCAGCGCCGCGCGACCGACAGCGGCAGCTTCATCCCGCCCAGTCCCCGCGGGGACCGCGTCAGCGAGCGCGCCACGGCCGTGAGCGCCTGCGCGGTGGGGGAGTCGGGATCGGAGACCACCAGCGGCACGCCCCGGTCCGCGCCCTCGCGCAGCGCCGGGTCCAGGCCCACGCGGCCCAGCACCGGCACCTGCTCGCCGACGGCCTCGGCGAGGGTCGCGGCGACCCGGTCGCCGCCGCCGCTGCCGAAGACGTCCATCACGGAGCCGTCGGGCAGGGTCAGGCCCGCCATGTTCTCGACGACCCCGGCGATCTTCTGCTCGGTGGAGGCGGCGAGGGAGCCGACGCGCTCGGCGACGGAGGCGGCGGACTGCTGGGGCGTGGTCACCACGACCATCTTCGCGCCGGGCAGCAGCTGCGCGACCGAGATCGCGACGTCGCCGGTGCCGGGCGGGAGGTCCAGCAGCAGCACGTCGAGGTCGCCCCAGAACACGTCGGAGGCGAACTGCTCGATCGCGCGGTGCATCTTCGGGCCGCGCCACACCACGGCCTGCCCCTCGGGCACGAACATGCCGATGCTCATCACGGCCACGCCGTGCCCGACCGGCGGCATGAGCAGGTCGGAGACCTTCGTGGGCTGATCGGTGATCCCGAACATTCCCGGCATCGAGAAGCCGTGGATGTCCGCGTCGATCACGCCGACGCGCAGCCCGTCGGCCGCCATCGCGGCGGCGAGGTTCGCGGTGACGGTGGACTTGCCCACCCCGCCCTTGCCGGAGGAGATCGCATAGATGCGGGTGAGGGAGCCTGGCTGGTTGAAGGGGATCTGGCGGCGCCCCTGGCGGAGCCGGCTCGTGAGCTCGCGGCGCTGCTCCTCGGTCATAGCGGAGGTGGTCACCTCGACGCGGGACAGGCCCGGCACGGTCGCGGTCGCCTCGGCGGTCTCGCGCTCGATCCGGTCCCGCATGGGACAGCCCTCGATCGTGACGAGCACGTGCACGCGGGCGATGCCCTCGGCGTCCACGTCCACGGAACCGACCATGCCGAGCTCGGTGATGGGGCGATGGATCTCGGGGTCGATCACCCCGCTCAGCGCCTCATGGATGCGCTCCACGCGCTCGTCGGCGGGGGCCTCGGTCGCGCCCTGGGCGGGCGTCTCCGGTGTGGTCACTGGGGGTCCTGCTCCTTCCCGGTGCGGCGCTCGAGCGCCGCCTCGACCTCCTCGCGCAGGATCGCGCGGAGGCTCTGGTCGTCCAGCGCGGGCGCCCCGGGGCGGTCCGTCTCCGGCCCGGTCTCCTCGAGCTCCTGGAGGAGGTCGCGCAGCTCGCCGCGCACGAAGTCGCGCGTGGCGACGTCGTTGAGGGCGAGGCGCAGCGAGGCGATCTCGCGCGTGATGAAGTCGGTGGTGGCGTGGTTGCGCTCGTTGGACTGGCGGTCCTGCTCGGCCTGCACGCGGTCGCGGTCGTCCTGCCGGTTCTGCGCGAGCAGCAGCAGGGGAGCGGCGTAGGAGGCCTGCAGCGAGAGGATCAGGGTGAGCAGGGTGAAGTTCAGGGCGCGCGGGTCGAACTGCGCGGACTCGGGGGCGAGCGAGTTCCAGGTCAGCCACACCGCGCAGAAAAGGGTCATGCCCACCAGGAAGGCGGGCGTGCCCATCATGCGCGCGAAGCCCTCCGCGCCGCGTCCGAAGGCGTCGCCGCGCAGCGGATTGCGCAGGCGGCCGCGACGCCGGGGCGCCGGGTTGTCGAGCGGGTCGACGTTCTTCTCCGCCATCCTCAGCCCTCCTCACCGCTGTCGCGCGCGGTGGCCCGCGCGATCTCGGACAGGTCGATCTGCCCGGTCGTCGCGGGCGGCTCGTCGTCCTGCTCGCGCCAGTCGTCGGGCAGCACGTGGTCGAGCACGTCGTCGACGGTGACCGCGCCGAGCAGGCGTCCGTCGTCGTCGACCACGGGGATGGAGACGAGGTTGTAGGTCGCCATCTCACGGGTCACGGTCGACAGCGGCACCGTCGGGGAGACGGCGACCCGGTCCTGGTCGATGATCTCGCCGACGGGACGGTCGGGCCGCTCCCGCAGCAGCTGCTGGAAGTGCACGATCCCGAGCAGGCGGCCGGTCGGGGTCTCGAGCGGGGAGCGGCACACGTGCACGGTCGAGGCGAGCGCGGCGTGGATCGCCTCGCGGCTGATCATCGCCAGGCAGTGCGCCACCGGCGTCTCGGGCGAGACGATCAGCGGCTCGGTGGTCATCATGCCGCCGGCGGTGTACTCGTCGTACGCCATCAGGCGGCGCACGTCCTCCGCCTCCTCGGGCTCCATCAGGTTCAGCAGCTGGGAGGCGACCGCGTCGGGCAGCTCCTGGACGAGGTCCGCGGCGTCGTCGGGGTCCATCACGTCCAGCACGTCGGCGGCGCGCTTGGCGTCCAGGCCCGTGACGACCTCGACTCGGATGTCCTCGGGCAGCTCCTCGAGCACGTCGGCGAGCCGCTCGTCGGCCAGCTCCCCGGCCAGCTCGATCCGGCGCTTGGTCTCCAGCTCCTGGATGATCTCGGCGAGGTCGGCGGGGTTGAGGTCCTGGTAGGAGGCGGCGAGCAGGTGGGCGGACTGCTCCGCCTGCGTGCCGAACAGGCCCGTCACCTCGCGCAGGTCGACGGTGAGCGTCTCGCCGCGCGAGACCAGCCGGCCCAGCGAGCCGCCCGCGCGGCGCCGGCGCACATGCAGGCGCGAGATCGTCCAGTCGCGGTGGCGGTCCTGGTCCAGGGCGATGTCCAGCACAGTCGCCTCGCCGGAACCGTCGGAGAGGGTCACCACCCGGTCCAGCAGGTCCCCGAGCACCAGCAGCTCGCCGGTGCGCTTCTCGAAGCGGCGCACGTTCAGCACCCCGGTGGAGATCACCTGGCCGGGGGAGATGGAGGTGACCCGGGTGATCGGCAGGAACACGCGCCGCTTCGCCGCGACCTCGACCACGAACCCGACGGCGCGGGCGCTGCTGCGGGTCTGCGGCACCACGACCACGTCGCGGACCGTCGCCACCGCGTCCCCGATCGGGTCGAAGACGGAGGTGCCGACGAGCCTCGCGGCGTAGAAGCGGGGCGGCGCGGAGGTGCTCACGAGCGCACCGCGGCGATCCAGGCCTCGACGTCCTCGGCACGTCGGGGTGCTCCGGCGGAGAGGTTCTCGACCCCGTCCTCGGTGACGAGGACGTCGTCCTCGATGCGCACGCCGATCCCGCGCAGCTCCTCGGGGACCAGCAGGTCGTTCTCCTTGAAGTACAGTCCCGGCTCGATCGTGAAGACCATCCCGGGCACCAGCTCCGCGTCGAGGTACATCTCGCGGCGGGCCTGGGCGCAGTCGTGCACGTCCATGCCGAGGTGGTGGCTGGTGCCGTGCGGCATCCAGCGCCGGTGCCACTGGCCCCCGGCGGCGAGGGACTCCTCGGCGGTGCCGGGCAGCAGGCCCCACTCCTCGAGGCGGGCGGCGAGGACCTTCATCGCGGCGGTGTGCAGCTCGCGGAAGCGCAGCCCGGGGCGCGCGACTGCGAAGGCGGCGTCGGCGGCCTCGAGCACCGCGTCGTAGACCTTGCGCTGCATGGGCGAGAAGGTGCCCGAGACGGGGAGGGTGCGGGTGACGTCGGCGGTGTAGAGCGAGTCGATCTCGACGCCCGCGTCGACGAGCACCAGCTCATCGGGGTGGACGGCGCCGTCGTTGCGGGTCCAGTGCAGGGTGCAGGCGTGGTCGCCGGCGGCGGCGATCGTGTCGTAGCCGACGCCGTTGCCGTCGGCGCGGGCGGTGGCCGCGAAGACGCCCTCGATGACCCGCTCGCCGCGGGGATGGCCGACGGCCTGGGGGAGGTTGCGGATGACGTCCTCGAAGCCGCGCAGCGTCGCCTCGACGGCCAGGCGCATCTGGCGCACCTCGTACTCGTCCTTGACCAGCCGGGCCTCGCTGGCCGCCTCGCGCAGGGCGGCGTTCTCGGCGGCGGCCTCGTCCCCGCCGGGCAGGCCGTTCTGGGAGCGGATCTCCTGGACCATCGCCTCGATCGACGCGTCGACCTCGGGCACGATCGACAGCGACAGCTGGGCGCCCACGTCCTTGGCGAGGTGGTCGCGCAGCTCGTCGATGTGGCGCACCTCGATCCCGAGCCGCTGGGAGGCCTCCGCGACGGTGGGGCGGCGGCCCACCCACATCTCGCCGTAGCGGGAGTCGGCGTAGAACTCGCTGGAGTCGAAGCCGGCGCGGGGCCGGAAGAAGTAGGTCGCGACGGAGACCGTCGGGTCCTCCGCCGACGGCTCGACGACGAGCACGCTGTCGGGCTCCTCGTCGGTGCCGAGCCCCGAGTAGTACGCGAAGGCGGAGTCGGGGCGGAAGGGGTAGTCCGTGTCGTTCGAGCGCACCTTCAGCATGCCGGCAGGCAGCACCAGCCGCGTCCCCGGCAGGCGGCGCACCAGCGCGTCTCGACGCTCCGGCGTGAAGTCCGCGGACTCGCGCCGCTCGGCGTCCGGCACCGTCTCGTCCCAGCCGGAGGCGATGAACTCGCGGAACGCCGCGTTGTCGGGGCGCTGCGAGCGGGAGTCTCCCCGGGAGGCGAGGTCCTTCATCCGGTCCCCGCTGGTGGTGCCGTCGGTGCTGGTGTCGGTGTTCTCGGTGCTCACCCCACGATGTTCTCACGCCTCGGTCTACCCTGGGCGCATGAGTGAGCGGTCCTACTCCGGCGCGAGGCAGCGCATCGATCTCCATACGCACAGCACGTGCTCGGACGGGACGACGTCGGTGTCTGACCTCTTCTCGCAGGCTCAGGGGGTCGGACTGGACGTGCTCGCGCTGACCGATCACGACACCGTCGAGGGCTGGCCGCAGCTGCCCGCCGCGGTCGCTGCCACCGGTGTCGCGGCGGTGCCCGGGATCGAGGTCTCCTCCGAGCACGGGCACCGCAGCGTGCACCTGCTGGCCCTGCTGGTGGACCCTTCCGAGGGCACGGCCCTGGCCGCCGAGATGGCGGAGGCGCGCTCCTCCCGCATCGAACGGGCCCGGCGGATGGTCGAGCTGATCGGCCGTGACCACCCCCTCACCTGGGACGACGTGCTCGCCCAGGTGGCGGGGGAGGAAACGGTGATCGGCCGGCCCCACATCGCCGACGCGCTGGTCGCGAAGGGGGTGGTGCCGGACCGTTCCGCGGCGTTCGCGGAGATCCTGCGAGGGTCCGGCCCCTACTACGTGCCCTACTACGCGCCCTCGCCGTTCGAGGCGGTCGCCGCGATCCGGGAGGCCGGCGGCGTCTCCGTGATCGCACATCCCGGCTCGGTCACCCGCGACGACGATCTGCCGGTCGAGCTGCTCGAGGAGCTCGTGGAGGCAGGGCTCGACGGCGTGGAGGTGCACCACCGCGAGCACGACGAGGCCGAGCGGGAGCGGCTGCAGAGCTTCGCCGAGCGGCACGACCTGCTGGTCACCGGCGGCAGCGACTTCCACGGCACGGGCAAGCCGAACCTGCTCGCCGAGAACCTCACCGATCCCGAGGTGCTCGCCGAGATCGAGCGCCGCGCGACGAGCGGGACCCGCGTCATCAGGTCCTGAGTCTCCGCCCACGCTGCGGCCACGGTCCGGGTCTCTCGGCGCCGGAGCCGCTCGGCGCCGCCCCGCGTGGCGTGGACGGGGCGGCCCGGACAGGGCGGGCGCCGAAATGCCGACGGGCCCCGACACGATCGATCGTGTCGGGGCCCGTCGGTCAGGTCGGAGGGCTCAGCTCTCGGAGCCGCCGTTCGACGACCCGCCGCGGCTGCGACCGCGACCGCCGCGCGAGCGACGCCGACGGTTCGAGGAGCCGCCGGCGGACTCGGACGAGCCGCCCTTGTCCTCGGGGCCGGTCGACGAGGACTCGGCACCGGTGCTCTGCTCGGCGACGACCTCGCCGTTCACACGGCGGGTGCGGGAGCGCGAGCGGGTGCGGCGGGGCTTCTCGCCGTCCTGCTCGCCACGGGCGGGGGCGTCCTCGCGGGTGCGGCCGCCGCTCTCGGTGTCGGCCGTCTGCTCGCGGGACTCCTCGTCCCGGCTGCGGCGCTCGCCCCGGGAGCGGCCCTCGCCGCGCCCACGGCCCTCACCACGGCCGCCGTCGCGACCACCACGGCCCCCGCGACCGGAGTCACGACCGCCGCGGCCGCCCTCGCGCGGGGCGCGACCGGCCGAGTCGGGACCGCCGAGGTCCTCGATCTCCTCCGCGTCCAGGCCCTGGCGGGTGCGCCTGTCCTTGGGCAGCGTGCCCTTGGCCTCGGTCGGGATGTCGAGGTCGGTGAAGAGGTGGTCGGAGGTCGAATAGGTCTCCACCGCCTCGGTCGACTCCAGCCCCAGCTGCCGGGCGATGAGGGCCCAGCGCGCCAGGTCCTCCCAGTCCACGAAGGTGATCGCGGTGCCCTTCTTGCCCGCGCGGCCGGTGCGGCCGGTGCGGTGGAGGTAGGTCTTGTCGTCGTCGGGGCAGTTCCAGTTCACGACGTGGGTGACGTCGGTGACGTCGATGCCGCGGGCGGCGACGTCGGTCGCGACCAGCACGTCGATCTTGCCGTTGCGGAAGGCGCGCAGGGCCTGCTCGCGGGCTCCCTGGCCGAGGTCGCCGTGCAGCGGAGCGGCGGCGAAGCCCCGGTCGGCGAGGTCGCCGGCCACCCGGTCGGCCTGGCGCTTGGTGCGCATGAAGATGATCGACAGGCCACGGCCGCGGGCCTGCAGCACGCGGGCCATCACCTCGATCTTGTCGAGCTGGTGGGCGCGGTAGACGACCTGCTTGATGTCCGCCTTGGTGCGGGACTCGTCGCCCGGGTCGTGGGCGCGGATGTGGGTGGGCTGCTTCATGAACCGCCGTGCCAGCGCCATGATCGGTCCCGGCATCGTGGCGGAGAACAGCATCGTCTGACGGTTGCTGGGGACCGCCTGGAGCAGCTTCTCGATGTCCTCGAGGAAGCCGAGGTCGAGCATCTCGTCGGCCTCGTCGAGCACCGCGGTGCGCACCTGCGAGAGGTCGAGATGCTTCTGGCGCATCAGGTCGATCAGGCGGCCCGGCGTGCCGACGACCACCTCGACGCCCTTCTCGAGCGCCTCGATCTGCGGCTCGTAGGCGCGGCCGCCGTAGACGGTGAGGATCCGGATCGGGCGCTTCGCCGAGGCGGTCTCGAGATCGTGGGCGACCTGCACCGCGAGCTCGCGGGTGGGCAGCACCACGAGGGCCTGCGGCTTCCCGATCGGGCGGTCGTCGGGGTTCGGCTCGCCGGGGGCGACGGAGCTCTGCAGCAGCGGGATGCCGAAGCCGAGGGTCTTGCCGGTGCCGGTCTTGGCCTGGCCGATGATGTCGCGGCCGCGGAGCGCGACCGGGAGGGTCAGCGCCTGAATCGGGAAGGGCGTGGTGATGCCCTTGGCCGCGAGGGCCTCGACGATGTCGGCGCGGACGTCGAAGTCGGCGAAGGTCTGCTGCGGGTCGGTGGTGCCGGAGCTCTGCTCGACGGCGGGGGAGGCCGACACGGCCTCATCGGTGTGCGGGATCGTTTCAGGCACCGTTCAACTCTCTGGTCATGGATGTGCACGGCCATGGTAGCCCCCGGGCCCGAACCGAGGTCCGGAAGGTGACGAACGGGTCGAACCGCCCACACCGGCCGCTCGGGAAGGGCCTTTGGCAGTCCCGGACGGGAGTGAGGAATTGCCATCGTTCCGTGACCGAGGTTTCTGTGCGGTAGCTGACCGTTGACTGCATGATGTGCTGGCTCTCCGGCGTCGGAGGGGTGGAGCAGCGTGGGTGCTGCGAGTGGGCGACGAGTTCCTCCGTTGGAGATCCCTGTGTTCGGTCGGTGGTACCGCCGTGCCCTGGTGAGTGTTTCTGCTGTGTGTGCTGCGGCGTTGGTGGTCTCGGGGCTGCCGTCGGATCAGGCGTGGGGTGAGCATCCGCCGGTGGAGCCGTCGCCGGAGGTGTCGGCTCCGGCGTCTCCGGAGACGGTGGATTTCCCGTCGGCGGTGGTGCAGGCGCGTGCGACGGGTGAGCGGGTGGAGGTCACTGCGGAGCGGACGGACTCCTCGACGACGTGGGTGAACCCTGACGGCACGGTGACGACGACGCAGCATGCGGCGCCGGTGCGGTTCCAGGATGGTGAGGGGGCGTGGCAGGAGTACGACACCACGCTGGTGGAGCAGGAGGACGGGTCGATCGCGCCGGCCGCGGTGCCGGACGGGGTGGTGCTTGCCGGGGAGGTCGAGGGGTCGAGCGCGGAGCCGGCCCCGGTGGCGGAGGTCGCTGCGGGCGAGGACGCGTCGGTGGCGGTGGCGTGGGAGGACTCGCTGCCTGCCCCAGTGCTGGAGGGGTCCGCAGCGACCTATGCGGGGGCGTGGCCGGGGATCGATCTGGTGGTCCACGCGACGCGGGACTGCATCATCCGCTCACTGCTCGACACCGGCGGATTCCGACCCCTTCTACACCCTCAAATGCGATGAGCCCGAAAAGCCGCGCTCATACGCTCTGCTCAGGCGAAGGGTGACGGACTGGCCTACGCCCTCGGGTAGACCACAGCGCGCCGACGATGAGGGGAATCTGGAACGGAAGACGAAGCAGCCTCTTCCTATCCGTGTCGAGGCCGAAGCCGTCACGTTTGTTCCGCCACTGCGCCACATTGCCCGGGAAGACTGCTACGAAGAAGGTTGCGACCACACCGCCGACCACGCGCTGCCGTCGTCCACTGAGAAGGGCCGCGCCGAGTGCGATTTCAGTGACGCCGGAAGCAAGGACGGTCGCGTCTTCGCTGACCGGGACCCAGGACGGCACCTGTGCGCGGAACTCTTCACGAGCGGATGTCAGGTGGGTAACACCGGCGTAGGTAAGGGCTGAGCCAAGCAGCAAACGTACCGCTGTGCGGGCCCGGCCGCAGTGCACGGGGTGGGCGTCACTCATGTGCGTGTTCATCGGCTGTCCATTCTTCGATAGCGGCGAGGATTTCGGGAGAATCTTGGGTGGTGCGTGGTCGGAAACGCTTGACGCGGCCGTCGGGATGGACAAGGAACTTCTCAAAGTTCCAAGTCACCTTGCCTGACTTACCGTTGGCGCCCGCGACGGTCGTGAGCTGCTTGTGCAGAGGGTGCGCGTTCCTCCCGTTGACCCGAACCTTCTCGGCCATCGGGAACGTCACTCCCCACGTCGCCGAGCAGTAGTCGGCGATCGCCTCCGACGAGTCTAGCTCCTGCAGGAACGGGTTGCTCGGGAAGCCGATCACCGTGAACCTTCGATCGCGGTAGCGACGTTGTAGATCCTCGAGCTGCTCGTACTGCGGAGCGAGTCCACATCGGGAGGCGACGTTGACCACTAGCGCGACCCCGCCTCCCGAGAGCTCACGGGACTGCCGCACGATCAGGTGACAGTTGGGGTGTCAGGCCGCGAGGCCCACGGCGGGGTTCATGATGGTCTCGTATTCGATGGGCGTCAATCGGCCCAGGCGGGCCTGTCGACGACGCCGGTGGTAGGTCCTCTCGATCCAGGTGATGATCGCAATCCGGAGCTTTTCTCGAGCCCGCCACCGCCTGCGGGCCAGGACGTTCTTTTGCAGCAGCGCGAAGAAAGACTCCATCGCGGCGTTGTCCCCGGCAGCGCCGACTTTCCCCATCGATCCGATGAGGTGGTGACGGTTCAGGGCGTGGACGAATTTCCGTGACCGGAACTGCCTGGGTTCAACCGGTCGTTGCAACACCGGGTTGTTGGAGCGAGTTTAACTGCTCCTGGAATACTTCGGCGGGGGTCTTCCAGTCGAGGCTCTTGCGGGGTCGGTTGTTTAGTGCGAGGGCGACTGCTTCGAGGTCTTCAGCGGACCATCGTGAGAGGTCGGTGCCCTTCGGGAAGTATTGCCGCAGCAACCCGTTGGTGTTCTCGTTCGTCGGCCTCTGCCAGGGCGAGTGGGGGTCGGCGAAGAACACCTTCGTGCCCGTCTCGAGCGCGAACTGGGCGTGCGCGGAGAGTTCTTTGCCGCGGTCCCAGGTGAGCGTCTTGCGGAGCTGTTCGGGGAGCTTCATCATCGACGCGATGAGCGCGGCGTTCATCGCGACTGCGCCGTAGCCGCCCAACGCGGGCCCGTTCTTGATCGGCGGCGCCTCGCCCCACCCGTCCAGCCTCGGCAGGTGCACCAGCAGGGTCGACCGGCTCTTGCGTTCGACGAGAGTGCCGATCGCGGACCGGCCTGTGCCGATGATCAAGTCGCCCTCCCAATGCCCGGGCACGGCGCGGTCCGCGGCTGCTGCGGGCCGTTCGGAGAACACGACATCGGCGGTGACGTGACCTTGCGGGCGGTTCTGTGCTCGAGCCCGCGGCTGCCGGAGGGCGCGGCCGGTGCGCAGGCACGTGACGAGCTCGCGTTTGAGCGCACCACGGCCCTCAATGAACAGCGACTGGTAGATCGCCTCGTGGCTGATGCGCATGGATTCATCATCCGGGAAGTCGACCTTCAGCCGGTGCGAGATCTGCTCCGGGCTCCACGCGGTCGCCCACCGCCGGTCCTGCCGGTGAGGTTTGTTCAGCCCCTTCCATGCCGGCGGTTCCGGCCCCACGACGATGCTGCCGTCAGGCCGACGGACGTTTCCGGCGAGGCGCTCCTGGACGTACTCACGCAACCGGTCGTTGGTCGCGAGCTTCGCCGTCTTCGGGCGCTTCGCTGTCTGCTGAGCCTTCCATTGCGCTACCAACGCCCGGTACTCCTGCTTCCCGCTGCGCGTGGCCGCGTTGCGGCGCAGTTCGCGGGAGATCGTTCCCGGGTCGCGGCCGATCCTGCGCGCGATCTCACGCACGCCGACCTGCTTGGCGCGCAGGAGCGCGATCTCCTCACGCTCCTCGAAGGACAGGTAACGGCCGCTGGGCTCGGCAAGTGAGATCGGTGGCATGCCGCCAGCGTGGCGAAACCAACGGGACCCGACCGGCACAGACACGCCCACCTTCAGAGCCGCTTCGGCTGAGGTGATGCCCGTCGCGATCAGACGCCAGAACTGCCGCTGCACCGCCCGCGAGGGCTCAGGCCGCCCGGGCGAACGCATCGGCGGACGCAACGCCCGATCCGCACGCCATTGCCGACGCGCACCCTCGGGCACATCGCTCGTCTTCGCGGCCCAGTCCCTCGTCGCCACAGCTGAACACCTCCACGGTCAAGGTGTTGCGACGACCAGTTGAATTCACCCTGGGACCCGCAGTCCGAGTGCACGATGCATCCGGCGGCATCACGCCGACGCGATACCGCGTTGTCCAGGGCGCTCACCGCAAGGCGGGCCTTCATCCGGTCGCTGATCGAGTAGCCGACGATGCGGCCGGAGAACACGTCCTTGATCGCGCAGAGGTAGAGCTTGCCCTCATCGGTCCAGTGCTCCGTAATATCGGTCAGCCACAGTTCGTTGACGTCATCGGCGGAGAAGTCGCGCTTGACCAGGTCGTCGTGGACCGGTGGTCCGGGACGCTTCCCGTTCTTGCCGCGCTTCTTGCCGAAGGTGGACCACCACTGGTTGTCCCGGCAAATCTTCCACGCGGTCCGCTCACACATCACCTCGCCGGCCTCCGCGGCCTCGTCGACCAGGAACCCGTACCCGTACTCGGGGTCGTCGACGTGGGCGTCCAGCAGGGCGTTGGCACGGTAAGCCTCGATCAGCTCGGCCTGGGTGACCTGTTGTTTCCGCCAGCGGTAGTAGGGCTGACGGGAGAGCTTGAGGACCCGCAGGGACACCGCGACGGGTATGCCGTCGGCGGCGAGCTCGCTCACGAGCGGGTAGAGCTTTTTCCCGGCAGGTTCGCCTGGGAGAGGTAGGCAGCGGCGCGGCGGAGGACCTCGTTCTCCTGCTGAAGCAGCCGGGTCTGCTTGCGCGCCTCACGCAGCTCGGCCGATTCCTCCCGGCTCTTGCCGGGCCGGTTGCCATCGTTGATATCGGCTTGGCGGATCCATTTGTGCAGCGTCATCTCGTGGACGCCGAAGTCCTTCGCGATCTGCGCGATGGTGATGCCGTCCTCGCGGGACCGGGCCACTCGCACGACATCGTCGCGGAACTCCTGGGGGTAGGGAGCGGGCATGGTGCACATCCTTCCAGGCCGTCCAGTGGGCAAGCCAGATCAGATGTCACCTATCCATGCGGCAGTCCCTACGGCCGATTCAGGGTGATTCGAAGCCGCTCTAGGTCGTGTCACGTCGTCGGTCCGGTTCCTACCCCTCGCCGCTGTCGCTCGCGCCCGGCGCGGGGCTCACCGGGTCGGTGGGCGTGACGCGATCCTCGTCCGGCAGGCCCTCGCCGGGGGCGACCTCCTGCTCCGGCGGGACCGTGCCGTCGGGGGTCTCGGCGCCCTCGGGCACCTCGAGCTCGGCGTCCTCCTGCGGCATCTGGGAGCGGTGGATCGAGACGGAGACCAGGCCCAGCCCGCCCATGGTGATGTCGTCGTAGGCGACGAGGCGGCCGGTCTCCCGGTCGAAGTAGAGCATCCGCGCGGTGAGGTCCAGCGGGTCCTCGCCCTGCAGCACCGGCGCGACGCCTCCCGAAGCGAGGGCGCCGCCGGTGGAGCCGACCGTGAACCAGTCGGTGCCCGACCCCTCCCGGTCCAGCTCGACCTTCGAGGTGTGCATGTGGCCGGAGAGCACCAGCGGGGCGCGGCCCAGGAGACCGTCGGGCTGGGTCGGGTCGTGCAGCAGCGCCACGTCGACGGGGTCCTCGGGGTGCGCCTCGTCGTACGCCTCGATCGTGTCACCGAGCTGGAAGGCGCTCGCGGCGACCGCGTCCTTGCCCTCCTGCCAGCCGCTGCCGATGTCGGAGTCGTCGTCGGCCGCGAAGCGGGGATCGCCGATCCCGGCGATCGTCAACCCCGCCACCTCGACCACCTCGTTGTCGACCACGGTGGCGTTCGGCTGCGCCTCGATCGTCGCCGCGGCCGCGGCGCCGTCGTGGTTGCCGCTGATGTACACGTAGGGGACGTCCAGGGTGCCGATCGTGTTCAGCAGCTCGTTCTCGACCGGGGTGCCCCAGGAGACGATGTCGCCGGTGTCGATCACGGCGTCGATCGCGAACTGCGTGTGCAGCTGCTCGATCACGTCGTAGGCCTGCGGGTTGTCGTGGATGTCGGAGACGTGCAGCACCGTGACCAGGTTCTCCTGGTCCAGGCCCACGGGCAGGCTGTCCGCCGCGATGTACAGCGCCGAGACCTGCCCCACGAACTCCGCGAGGGTGTCGCGATAGCTCGCGTAGTCCTGCGCGGTCGCTTCGCCGAGGTCCGCGATGTACGCGGCCTGGGAGAGCAGCCCCTCGAAGCGGGGCTGGGTCAGCGCCGCGGGGGAGAAGGTCGCCGCGGCCGCGCCGACGGAGACGCCGACCAGGGCGACGGCGCTGCCGCCGGCGACCAGCGAGCGGCGCACCCGGCGGAACGTGAGGCCGACGGCGAGGCCCGCGCCGAGGGCGGCGAACAGGGCGTTCATCGCCGCATTGCGCGCCGCGGCCGCGGTGATCGCCTCCGGGGCGCTGCTCTGCAGCTCGGCGAAGCCGGTGTCGGAGTAGAAGAGGGCCTCGGCCTTCTCGACGTCGACGCCCTTGACCCGCGCCTCGATCGATACCGGCGCGGTGTGGGTGTCGAAGGAGACCTCGCCGATCGGCGGCAGCAGCAGCACCGTGTCCGAGGAGAGGGAGGGGCGCACGTGCACCGAGGCCGTCAGCGGGCCGACCTCGACCTTCGAGTCCGGCACCAGTAGCAGTCCGAGGACCGCGCCGAGCACGGCGACGACGGCCGTCGCAGTCACCTGCAGCGCCCGGGCACGGCGACGGCGCCGACGGCGGGCTCTCGCCTCGTCCGTCGGCGCCGGCTGTGCGGGGTGCTCGTCCTCGCGGTCCTGCGCGGACCCGTCGGTCCCTGTGGGGGCGGTGTCGTCCGGGGACCCGGTCCCTCCCGCTGCTGCCGCTCCCGCGGCGTCGTCCGCGGGGTCCGGCTCCTCGGGTGTCGTCACGTCCTCAGCCGAGGAAGCCGACGCGGCGGGGCTCCTCGGTGGAGACCTCGGCGTAGGCGAGTTTGGCACCGGGGATCAGGACCTTCTTGCCCTTGTCGTCCACCAGGGTGACCGGGCTGCCGTCGGCGACTGCGGCATTGAGACGCTCGATCACCGCCTCGGCGTTCTCGTCGGACTCGATCACGAGCTCGCGGGGGGAGTGCTGGATGCCGATGCGGATCTCCATGACCTGACCTTCCCTCCGCGCACGGGCGGAGACGGGAGTGCTGTTCACGGCGAGTCTACGTGGACCCTCAGGCGCTCCGGCGCGCGTACGCCGCGGGCGGAACCGCGTCCCGTCCGCGAGGGGCGAGCCGGTGCTCAGGGGTGGGAAGCGTCCTGCTCGGGTGCCGGGTCGTCGGCGTCCGCATGCTCGGCGCCGGTCTGCTCCACCGGCGTGAAGCCCGTCAGGCCGTCGACCACCACGGCGGTCACGGTGCTGAGGATCTCGTCTCGCTCCTCGTCGTCGGCGGCGTCGTGGAGCTGCTGGGCGGTGGTCTGGGCGATGCCGATCAGGCCCCGGCCGAGGATCCTCGCCTGACCGGTGCTCAGCGCGCGATACGAGAGCAACACCCCCGCCAGCTCGATCGACATCTCGTCGAGGATCCGGGTGACCCGCTCCCTGACCTCGTCCGAGACGACCTCGTGGCCGGTGAACAGGCGCAGCGAGTTCTTCAGCGACATGAGCTCGTAGAAGCGGCGCATGCCGAGCCGGACCCTGTCCTCGGCGTCGCCGCCGCGCCCGGCCATGTCGCGGACCTCGACGAGCATCGCCTCGCCGATCACGTCGAGGACCTCGACGTAGAGGGCCTCCTTCGAGCGGAAGTGCTGGTAGAGGACGGGCTTGGTGACCCCGGCGGCAGTGGCGATGTCGTCCATCGAGGTGGCCTGGTAGCCCTTCTCGGTGAACACCTCGGTGGCCAGTCGCAGCAGCTGCGAGCGACGCTGCTCGCGGGGCATCCGGGAGGTGGTGGGCGAGGACATGAGGTCAACCTCCGGAATCCGACGTTAGGGACATCGGGTGATCCCGCACACTGTACCGCCGTCGGAGTCCTGTGCGGAGCATCCCGGACGTCAGGGCCATGGGGTCCAATGGTCCCATGCGACGCACAGGCACCATCACGAGGGAGGGCATCCGCCTGCTCGGACCCGATCTCGAGGCGCTGCCCGCGCTGCTGCCCGCCGCGCAGCTGGACCCGGGCCAGCGCCGCGCCCTGGACGCCGTCGCCGCCGGCCACCACGTGATCGTCCACGGAGGGACCGGCAGCGGCCGCACCGCCCTCGCGCTCGCCGCGGCCGACGCCGCCGGGGAGGACGCGCTGCTGCTGGCCCCGCGCCGCCTCGCCGCCGGGCGTCTGCGCGACGCGCTCGCCGTCCACGGGCACGGCACGGCCCGCGCCATGACCCCGCCCGCCCTCGCCCATGCGATCGCCCGCGCCGACGCGCTGCGCCGAGGGCTGGGCGAGCCGACCCTGGTCACCGGCGCGGAGCAGGACGCCCTGCTCGCCGAGCTGATCGCCGAGCGCCCCGCCTGGCATCTGGACGTCGACCCCGGCGCACGCACCCTGCCCGGCTTCCGCACCGAGCTGCGCGATCTGATCACCCGCGCCGGGGAGCTCGGCCTCGGTCCCGCCGCGCTCGAGGAGCTCGGCCGCGAGCACGGCCGCCCCGCCTGGCGCGACGCCGCGGCGCTGCTGCGCGACTACCTCGGGGTGCTCGACCTCGAGGCCTCCGCCGCGCTCGACGCCGGCCCCCGCCTCGACTCCGGTGCGCTGGTGCGACGCGCCGCCGTGCTCCTGGCGGACCCGACCCTCCCCGCGCCCTTCCGCACCGTGGTGGTCGACGACGCGCAGGACCTCACCGCCGCCGGCATCGACCTCGTCGTCGCGCTCGCCGCGGCCGGGGCGAAGGTGCTGGTGACCAGCTGCCCCGACGCGGCGGTGGACACCTTCCGCGGCGCCCTGCCCGATGCCGCCGCCCGGCTGCGCGAGGCCCTGCCCGGCGTGCCGCTCGAGATCACGCTGGACGGCGCGCACGGCGGCGAGGAGGGGCTCGTCGCCGTGGTCGACGCGCTGCGGGGCAGGCTCCCGCTCGCGGGCGCCCCGGCCGCGTCCCGTCGGCCCCGCGCCGAGCGACCGGGAGGACTCGTGGCGCTGCGCGCCGCGGACCCGCTGGACGAGGCGCGGCTGATCGGCTCCGCCCTGCGCGACCTCCACCACCGCGAGGGCGTCGACTACGACGACATGGCCGTGGTGTGCCGCTCCGGCGCGGCCGTCGCCGGTGTCGCCGATCTGCTCTCCCGCACCGGCCTGCCCGTGCGGGTCCCGCGCCGCCCCCAGCCGCTGCGCGACGTCGCCGTGGTCGACGACCTGCTCACGATCCTCGAGCTCGGCCTCGCCCCGGCCGGCACCCCGCTCGAGGCCCGCGCCGCGACCGCGCTGCTGCGCGGCCCCTTCGGCGACGCCGACGACCTGCGCCTGCGCCGCATCCGCCGCCTGCTGCTGGCCGCCCATCGCGCGGAGGAGGCGAGCGCGGAGGCGGAGGGCCAGGCGGGACCGGGAACATCGGGGACGAGCGGCGCGGAGGAGTCCGCGTCGGCCGAGGACCCCCCGAAGGACAGCACGGAGGATGCCCCCGCCCCGCCGGTCACGAGCGAGGAGCTGCTCGCCCGCGCTCTGGTCGAGGACGAGGTGCCGGGCCTTCCCGCCGCGGACGCCCGCGACCGCGCCGCCGCCCCCGTGCACCGCCTGCGCGACATGATCCGCGCCGTCCGGGAGCACCGCGCGGACGGCGCCGAGCAGGTGCTCTGGCACGCCTGGGACGCCTCCGGCCTCGCCGGCGGCTGGCGCCGCGCCGCCCTCGGCGACGCCGGGGACGTGGACGGCGCCCGCGCCCGGATGGCAGCGGCGAGGCTGGACGCGCTGCTGGAGCTGTTCGCCGCCGCCGAGCGCCTCACCGAGCGCCGCCCCGGCGCCGGAGCCCTCGACCTCGTCGAGCAGATCCGCGCCCAGGCCGTCGTCGAGGACACGCTCGCCCCGGCCGCCGCCGCCCGCGGCCGGATCGACGTGCTCACCCCCGCCCAGCTCGCCGGCGAGCACCGCGACACCGTCGTGCTCGCCCGTCTCCAGGAGGGCGTCTGGCCGGACCTCCGCCTGCGCTCGACCCTCTTCGGCGCCGCGGACCTCTCCCTGCTCGCCGGACCCCGCGCCGCCGATCCCGCCCCGGGCCCCGAGGCGCTGCGCGCCCTGCAGCGCGAGCAGGTCCTCGCCGATGAGCTGCGCCTGGCCGTCAGCGCCCTCGCCCGCGCCCGCACTCGCGTGCTGCTCACCGCGATCGAGGGCGAGCAGGAGGAGCCCTCCGCCCTCTTCGATGTGCTCCAGGACGCGGCGGGGGAGCCGTGGATCGACCCCGAGGTGCTGCGCCGCGACCCCGGCCCCGCCCCCGACGCGCGCCGCCTCGTCGCCGCGCTGCGCCGCCGCCTGCACGAGGAGGACCCCGTCCGCTCCCGCGACGCGGCCCTCGCCCTGGAGGCCCTGGGCCGCGCCGGCGCCCCCGGCACCGACCCCGGCCGCTGGTACCACCAGCAGCCCAGCTCCACCGCACCGCTGCACGGCCCGGACGACCCGATCACCCTCTCGCCCTCCGCTCTCGAGCGCGCCGTGGACTGCCCCCAGTCCTGGCTGATGGAGCGCGCCGGCGGCACCCGCGCGGGCGGCCCCGCCCAGCTGCTCGGCACCGCGATCCACCACCTCGCCCAGATCCACCCCCGCGGCGAGGTCGATCTCCTGGACGAGCTGCACACCCTGCTGCGCGGCATGCCCGGCACCGACACCTGGTCCGGCCGCCGCCGCGTGCGCCACGCCGAGGACGCCGCCCGCCTGCTCACCGAGCACCTCCGCGTCGCCGGCGAGCCCCTCGCCGTCGAGGCGCCCTTCGAGGTGGCGCTGGACCGCGTCCGCCTGCGCGGCAGCATCGACCGGATCGAGGGCGATGCGACCGGGCTGCGGGTCGTGGACCTCAAGACCGGCCGCACCGCGAAGTCCGCCGCGAAGGCCGAGGAGGACCTGCAGCTGGCCGCGTACCAGGCCGCCGTGCGCGAGGGGGCGCTCGCCGAGCAGCTCGGGGAGGACGCCCCCGAGCGGCTGAACGGCGCCCAGCTCGTCTACGTCGGCACCGGCGGGAAGAAGGCCGCGGTGCGCACGCAGACCGCGCTGCCCCGCGCCGAGCACCCCGAATGGTTCGACGAGCTCGTCCGCGACGTCGCCCGGGAGGTCTCCGGGGAGCATGTCACGGCGCGCCGCAACGCCCACTGCGACCACTGCGCGGTGCGCGCGAGCTGCCCGCTCCAGCCCGAAGGAGAGCAGCTGTGACCACCGGCTCCGTCCATGTCCCCGCCCCCGGAGCTCCCGCCGCCCGGTACTCCGCCGCGCAGCTCGCGGCCCTGCTCGAGCAGCCCCCGCCCACCGCCGAGCAGACCTCCGTCATCGAGGCGCCGCTCGCGCCGATGCTGGTGGTCGCCGGCGCCGGCTCCGGGAAGACGGAGACCATGGCCTCCCGGGTGGTGTGGCTGATCGCCAACGGCATCGTCGAGCCGCGCCAGGTGCTGGGCCTGACCTTCACCCGCAAGGCCGCCCATGAGCTCGGCGAGCGGATCGGCGCCCGCCTCGCCACCCTCGCCGCGGCCCTCCGCGGCGCCGGGGAGGAGCTGCCGCCCGGCCTCGAGCGCGGCGGCGACGAGCTCGTCGGCCAGCGTCGCCTGGTCCACACCTACAACGGCTTCGCCCTGGACCTGGTGCGCGAGCACGCCCTCGCCGTCGGCATCGACCCGGACCTGACCATGATGTCCGCCTCCGCCTCCTGGCAGCTCGCCCACGAGATCGTCGAGGGCTGGGACGACTCCCTGGACCTCGAGGCCTCCCCGGCCACGCTCACCGCCGCCCTGCTCTCGCTGAGCTCCTCGCTCGCCGACCACCTCGTCACCCCCGAGCAGCTCGAGACGCATCTGCGCGAGATCCGCGACCACCTCTCCCAGATCCCGCTGCAGGTCGAGGGCAGGCGACGCACCACCCCGAAGGACGTCGCGAAGGTCATCGACCAGCTCGAGCAGCGCCTGGCCCTGATCCCGCTGCTGCGCCGCTTCGCCGAGATCCGCACCGCCGACTCCGCACTGGACTTCTCCGACCAGGTCTCCCTCGCCGCCCGCATCGCCCGCGAGGTCCCCGCCGCCGCGACCCTCGCCCGCCGCATGCACCGCGTGGTGCTGCTGGACGAGTTCCAGGACACCTCCGTCGCCCAGCTGCGCATGCTCACCGACCTCTTCGGCCCCGGCCACGCCGCCTGCGCCGTCGGGGACCCGCAGCAGGCGATCTACGGCTGGCGCGGCGCCTCGGCCGCCTCCCTCGCCGGCTTCGCCGACGCCTTCGCCACCGAGGAGCAGCCGGTCCTCCAGCGCACCCTGTCCACCTCCTGGCGCAACGACGAGGCCGTGCTCGCCGTCGCCAACCGCGTCGCCGCCCCGCTGCGCGCCGCCGGCGCCGGGATCGAGATCCCCGAGCTGCACCCCCGCCCCGGCGCGGGGGAGGGAGCCTGCGAGATCCTCGAGGCGGCCGACGAGCGGGCCGAGGCGAGGGCGATCGCGGACTGGATCCTCGCCCGTCGCGCCGAGGACGGACGCGACGCCGGGGACGGCGCCGGCCCCGCCTATGCCCCGCCCGCCTCCGCCGCGGTGCTCGTGCGCGCCCGCCGCCAGATCCCCGCCCTCGTCGCCGGGCTCGAGGAGAGGGGGCTGCCCGCCCAGGTCGTCGGCCTCGGTGGTCTGCTGCACCGCCCCGAGGTCGCCGACGCGCGGGCACTGCTCGAATGCGCCCACGACCCCGGCCGCGGCGACGCCTTGATGCGCCTGCTCACCGGGCCGCGGATCCGGCTCGGCGCCCGCGACCTCGCCGTCCTCGGCCGCTGGCGGGACCGGATGGGGTCCCGCCGCCGCGCCGGCACGGGCGAGGCCGGGGCCGTCGGCGCCCGGGACGAGGCCGAGGAGGTCTCCCTCGTCGACGCGGTCGACGACCTGCCGCCGGCGGACTGGACCGACCCCTCAGGCCGCGCCCTCACCCCCGTCGGCCGGGAGCGGCTGCTGCACCTCCAGCAGATGCTGCGCGAGATGCGGCGCCTGCTCCCGCTGCCCCTGCCGGACCTGGTCACCGCCGCGATCCGGGTGCTCGAGGTGGACCTCGCGCTGCTGGAGACCGCACCGGGCACCGGTGCGCTCGCCGACCTCGAGGCGTTCCGCGACCACGCCGCCTCCTTCGAGCGCACCGCCCGTCGCGGCGGCCTCGGCGCCTATCTCGACCTGCTCGAGATCAGCGAGGACGAGGAGGCCGGGCTCTCCGTCACCGCCGCGCCCGAGCAGGCCCACGACCCCGCCGCCGTGACCATCGTGACCATGCACTCCGCCAAGGGCCTGGAGTGGGACCTGGTCGCCGTCGCCGGTCTCACCGAGGGCTCCGTCCCCTCCTATGACCTGCGCCGCGCGAAGGCCGACGAGACCGGGCGGGTGCGCGTGCCCGGCGACGGCTGGCTCGGCAAGCTCGCCGGCGCCTCCGTCCCCACCGCCCTGCGCGGCGATGCGGACACCCTGCCCGAGCTCGCCTGGGCCGAGGCCGACACCCAGGTCGACGCCGAGGGGATCATCCAGGAGTACCGCTTCGCGCAGGGCGAGGAGGCGCTGGCCGAGGACCGTCGCCTGATGTACGTCGCCGTCACCCGCGCCAGGCGCCGCCTGCTGCTGACCTCCGCCGCCTGGCGCGAGGGGGTGCGCACCCCGCGGCCCCGCTCCCGCTATCTCACCGAGGCGGCGCCGCTGGTGCCCGAGTCGTTCCGCTCTGCGCAGGAGGTGCCGGAGGATAACCCGCTGGAGTCCGAGCGGCCCACCGCCACCTGGCCGCCCGCCCCGGGCGAGGCCGAGCAGGCCCGCGCCCGCGCCGCCGCCCGCCTCGCCGAGGTCGCCCGCGAGACCGCCGCCGCGTCGACGGACCTGGCCACCGACGACCCGGCGCCCGGTGGCCCGCAGCCCGACCGGACGGACCCGCCCGGCCCCGCGTCGGCCGCAGGGATCGAGGCGCCCGCGCTCGCCGACCCGGAGCTCGAGGAGCTCGTGCGACGCGCTCTCGCCGACCTCGCCCAGCACGCCGCCGCGCCCGCCGTGCACTCCCCGCCGCGGCTCTCCGCCTCCCAGGTGGTGGCGCAGGCCCGCGACCCGCAGGCCGCCGCGATCGAGCTGCTGCGCCCGCTGCCGCGCCGCCCCTCACCGGCCGCGGTGCGCGGCACCGCCTTCCACGCCTGGCTCGAGAACCGGTTCGAGAGCGCGACGCTGCTGGACCTCGAGGATCTCGCCGATCTCGAGGACCCGGAGGAGGAGCGCGCCCTCGCCGACGCCCGCGCCCTGCGCGAGGCCTTCGAGGCCTCCGACTGGGCGCACCGCAGCCCGATCGCTGTCGAGCAGCCGGTCACCACCCGGATCGGCGAGATCGGCGTGCGCGGCGTGATCGACGCGGTCTTCGCCGAGCCCGAGGGCGGCGACGGCACGGCAGGTCCCGACGGCACCGGCGGAGTGATCATCGTGGACTGGAAGACGGGCCGCATGCCCCGCCCGGCCCAGCTGCGCGAGCGCTCCCTGCAGCTCTCGCTCTACCGCCTGGCCTGGCACGAGCGGACCGGTCTGCCGCTCCGAAACATCCGCACGGCCTTCCACTTCGTGGCCGACGGGATCACCCACGAGGTCACCGAGCACCCCTCCCGCGAACGGATCGCGGAGATGCTGTCGGGGGAGTGAAGCCGCGGGTGAGCTGGTGCCGCCACGGGCTCATGCCGCCCGGGTCGGCGGCCGCCGGGAGAATCGGGTCGGTGAAGGCGCTGAGCCCTGCTCAGGCCTCCGAGCGCGCGGCGTCGGCAGACCGCGCGCCGTCCTCGTTCGCGCTCATCTCGTCGTAGGCGCGCTCGGCCTCCTCGCGCGCGATCTGCGCGAGGTCCGCGTCGAGGTCGGCGATCATGCCGCGGGCGTCGGCGACGATGTCCTCGTCCTCGATCTCCAGGCCGTGCTCGAGCCACTCCGCGACCGCGAACTCGCCGAGCGCCTGCGCCCGCTCCATCAGCCGGGGATGGCTCGAGGTGGGCAGCTCCTCGCGGTACGCGGCGTACAGCGTGTCGAAACGCTCCGGGTCCAGCGACGAGATCAGCCAGGCCAGATCCGTCGCGGGATCGCCGACGAGCGAGGAGGACCAGTCCCGCACTGCGCTGAGGCGCCGGCCCGAGACGAACAGGCTCTCCTCGGAGAGGTCCCCGTGGACGAACTGGGGGGTGAAGTCCCACAGCTCCTGATCGGCCAGCAGCGCGTCCCAGCGCTGCGCGACCGCGGCGGGCAGGTGCCCGGCGGCATGGACCTTGTCGATCCGGGCACGGTGGCGGGCGTGCAGCACCTCCGGGGTGAAGGACTCCACCCCTGCGGACTCCGCCGCGTAGCGCGGCACGGTGTGGATCCGGGCGAGGACCTCGCCGAGGGAGCGGGCGAGCTCCTCGCTGTCCTGCAGGTCGTCGAGCATGAGCGGCCGGCCGACGGGGGCCTCGGTCACGGCGCTGCGCCCGCCCTCGGAAAGCTTGACGTAGCCGAGCACGGGCGGGATCACGGCCTTCAGCGGGGTCCCGGTGAGGGCATCGGCGACGCGCAGGTCGCGCTCGAGACGGATCCCGGCGGCCGTGGTGGCGGGGGTGTGGACCAGCACTCGGCGGCCGTCCTCCGCGACCACTCCGGCGACGTCGAGATCCTCGACCGGGGTGGCGATGGAGGAGGTCCGCACCGGGGCCAGCCCGGGGACCGCCGCCGCGGCGAGGGCAGCCATGGAGTAGGAGTTGCGATGCACGCGTCCACCGTACCCGTCCCGACCCCGCGCGCCGGTTAGGCTCGAGGCCATGCCGACGCTCCGTGGACCGCATCTCAGCACGCCCCTGACCCTCCTGGGCTCCGACCGCGACGCGCTGCTGCGCGGCGAGGACGGGGTGCTCGCCCCCGGCGAGGACGCCCGCTATCTCGTCACCCGCGCCGGGGCGGTCGCCCTGACCGAGGACGAGGACGGCACGCTGCACGCCGTGCTGGAGACCGAGGACCCCCGCGGCGGCACCACCCAGCCGCTGGTGCTGCTGGGCCGACGCGACGGCGTGCGGGTGCTCGCCGTGGAGATCCCCGAGCCGAGCCCCGAGCTCGACGACCCCGGCCGTGATCTGCGCGACCTCCGGCGCGTCGCGGACCGGCTGGCCGATGCGGATGCCGACCTCGCCGCGGCCGCGGTCGCGATGGGTGCCTGGCACCGCTCGATGCGGCACTGCCCGCTGTGCGGCGGGCTGCTCGAGCCCGAGAAGGCCGGCTGGGTGCTGCACTGCCGTGAGGACGGCGTCGAGCAGTTCCCTCGCACCGACCCTGCCGTGATCATGGCCGTGCGGGACGGCCAGGACCGCCTGCTGCTGGCCCGCAACGCCCACTTCCGCGGCCGCTTCCACTCGGTGCTCGCCGGCTTCGTCGAGCCCGGCGAGAGCCTCGAGAACGCCGTCGCCCGGGAGGTCGCCGAGGAGGTGGGCGTGACCGTCACCGAGGTCGAGTACATGGGCAGCCAGCCCTGGCCCTTCCCGCGCTCGCTCATGCTCGGCTACCGCGCCTGGGCGCCGGAGGCAGGCGAGCTCACCCTCCAGGACGAGGAGATCGCCGAGGCGCGCTGGTTCAGCCGCGAGGAGCTCGGCGCCGCTCTCGCGGCCGACGAGATCGAGCTGCCCGGCCCCGCCTCGATGGGCCGCGCCCTGATCGACGACTGGTACGGCCGCTCCGCCGAGGCCTGAGCAGCGCTCGCCGGCCCGTCGGCCGCCCGTCGGGGTGTGAGGCACCCGCCGTCCACAGCACCCCGTGGTGCGTCGCACCGCCCTGGCAGGATGGAGGGCGATGACCGACCAGACCGCCGCCCCCGACGCCACCGCCCGCTCCGCCCCGGCCGATGCGGAGTCGCTCCTCGCCGCGCTCGACCCCGAGCAGCGCGAGGTGGCGGGCAGCTTCGGCACGCCGCTGTGCGTGCTCGCCGGCGCCGGCACCGGGAAGACCCGCGCGATCACCCACCGCATCGCGTACGGCGTCAGCACCGGTCAGCTGAACCCCCGCCACGTCCTCGCCGTCACCTTCACCGCGAAGGCCGCCGCCGAGATGCGCTCGCGCCTGCGGGACCTCGGAGTGCCCGCCGTGCAGGCCCGCACCTTCCACTCCGCCGCGCTGCGCCAGCTGCGCCACTTCTGGCCCCGCGTCGTCGGCGGACCGATGCCCGACATCATCGCCAGCAAGTACGCCGGGGTGGGCGAGGCCTGCTCCCGCCTGCACCTCAGCGTGGACCGGGCGGCGCTGCGCGACATCGTCGCCGAGGTCGAGTGGTCGCGGGTGTCGATGCTGACCCCCGAGACCTATCCCGACGCGGCCGCGCAGACGCGCCGCCCGGGCGTGGCGGGCTTCGACTCCCGCTCCATCTCCCGCATCCTCACCCAGTACGAGGAGGTGAAGAAGGAGCAGGGCGTCATCGACTTCGAGGACGTGCTGCTGCACATGGTCGGCTTCCTCACCGAGCGCGGCGACGTCGCCCGCGAGGTCCGCTCCCAGTACAAGCACTTCGTCGTCGACGAGTACCAGGACGTCTCCGCCCTGCAGCACGCGCTGCTGCGGCTGTGGCTGGGCACCTCCGACGACCTGTGCGTGGTGGGCGACGCCGCCCAGACCATCTACACCTTCGCCGGCGCCCGCGCCTCCTACCTCCTGGACTTCCGCAGCGAGTTCAAGCGCGCCCGCACCATCCGCCTCGAGCGCAACTACCGCTCCACCCCCGAGATCGTTCGCATGGCCAACACCGTCCTCGACGGCGCGCAGGGCCGCACCCGCGCCGGTCGCCTCACCCTCGTCTCCCAGCGCGATGCCGGGCCGCCGCCGCTGGTGGAGTCCTTCCCCGACGACGCCGCCGAGGCCGACGGGATCGCCGACCGCATCGGCGCTCTGATCGGCGAGGGCCGCACCGCCTCCGAGATCGCGATCCTGTTCCGCACCAACAGCCAGTCCGAGGCGTTCGAGCAGGCGCTCACCGCCCGCGGCATCGGCTACCTGGTGCGCGGCGGGGACCGCTTCTTCGAACGGCAGGAGGTGCGGCGCGCGATGGTGTCCCTGCGCGCCGCGACCCGGGTCGAGCAGCTCGACCCGGCCCGCGCCGTCCGCGACGTCCTCTCCCAGCAGGGCTGGTCCGAGCAGGCCCCGGACACCACCGGCGCGATCCGCGACCGCTGGGACTCGCTGAACGCCCTCGTCGGCCTCACCGACACCATCACCGCCCGGCCCGGCGCGACCATGGCCGACGTGGTCCGCGAGCTCGAGGAGCGGGCCGAGTCGCAGGCCGCGCCCGTCGTCGACGGCGTCACCCTCGCCTCCGTCCATGCCGCCAAGGGCCTGGAGTGGCCGGTCGTGTTCGTGGTCGGCGCGAGCGACGGGCTGCTGCCGATCTCCATGGCCAAGACCCCGGCCGAGGTCGAGGAGGAGCGGCGACTGTTCTACGTCGCCCTCACCCGCGCCCGCGACCTGCTCACCGTCAGCTGGGCCGCGGCCCGCACCCCCGGCGCCCGCGGCTCCCGCAAGCCCTCCCGCTTCCTCGACGGGGTGCTCGCCCACCCCGACTCCCCGCGCACCGCGCCCGGCCCCGGACCGCGCCGCACCGGCCGTCGCTCCGCGACCGTCTACTCCGAGTGCCGGGTGTGCGGGCAGGGCCTCGTCTCCGCCGCCGAGCAGCGGCGCGGCCGCCACGACGGCTGCCCCTCCACCGCAGGGCCCGAGCTGCTCGCCGAGCTGCGCAGCTGGCGGCGCGAGGAGTCCGGCCGGCGCGGCGTCCCCGCCTACGCCGTGCTCACCGATGCCGCCCTCGAGGCCGTCGCCGAGCGTGCGCCCCGCACCGAGGAGGAGCTGCTGGCCGTGCCCGGGATCGGCCCCGCGAAGGTCTCCTCGTACGGCGCCGCGCTGCTGCAGATCCTCGCCGGACCCTCCGAGAAGGACTGAATCCGCAGGTCAAAAAATACTTCTGCATTCGCCGGGACGGGTGTAGAGTCGTCCACGTCAATCGTTCGGGTCGTGAGCCGGGAAGCCGGGGCACGCGCACAGAAAGGGGGTGGGTCTCGTGATCGTTTTCAGGAATCTGGCAGGAGCTGGCCTGCGCCCCCTCGGCGCGCCCGCTCTTCTGCCGCGCGAACGGGGCTATGCCCCTGCGGTGCTCCGCCTGAGCTGACGAGGTCCACCCTCGCTGCACGGGGCGGCACCGGCGCCGCCCCCTCCCGCCCCTCCCGGGGCCGTCCTTCCCGACGACGTCGAAGCAGCGAGACGATGACTTCTCTACTGACCACTTTCCTGAACCCTGCGGACGCCTCCGCAGACATGCTGCCGTGCCACGACGCGGACGCGGCCGACCTCTTCTTCTCCGAGCGCCCCGCCGACCTCGAGCAGGCCAAGCTCCTGTGCGCTGACTGCCCCCTGATCAAGGAGTGCCGCCAGGGCGCTCTGGACCGGGGCGAGCCCTGGGGCGTCTGGGGAGGTGCGATCTTCCAGGACGGCCGCATCATCGCCGTCAAGCGCGGCCGCGGCCGCCCGCGGAAGAACCCGCTCCCCGACGCCGACGCGGCATGAGCGCGCCCGCGACGGGCGAGGGGACGACGAAGGGCGGGGCACCGATGGTGCCCCGCCCTTCGCGGTCTGTGGAGGCAGAGCCTCGCAGTACGTCGATCAGCAGTGTTCGGTGCCGGATCTCCTACCGCTCGTACCTCGCAGTACGTCGATCAGGCCTTGCCGAGGATCCGGTTCAGCTTGGTGCCGCACTCCGGGCACACGGCCTTGGCCATGCGACGACCGTTGGAGACGACGACGTTGCCCTCGGCCTCCCGCTTCTCGCGGCACTTGACGCAGTAGAACTCTCCGGCATAGGTCTCGTCGGCCATATCCGCTCCTCGTGGGTTCGTGAGTGATGAACATTCACCGGCGCACGACTCTCGCCGCGGACCGGGACCGGACCACTGTAGCGGGGGGCGCACATGCGCACGAATCAGGAACGGCCGCGGCGCGGCGCAGAAGAGGGGTGATCCGATCTGACCGGCCCGTCGTGCGCTTCGGGAGACTGGGGGCTCCGGGGGAGCCGAGGAAGTGCGCACGACGAGCCGATATCGGCGGCCCGACGGCAGCGTGAGGCCGACCTGGGCCGTAGGACCCCGGGGGCGCTCAGCACCACGCGCACCTTCCCCGTGTGCGTCCTGCTAGTTATCCCGGGGTCCTACGTGCAGGGAAACCTAGCCCCTGCGGACCGGGCGGGTCAAAGACGGACCGGGGACCGACTGTGGACAACCGGCCCCATCCTGTGGACAGCCGGCACCACCCGGTGTGAACACTGTGGAGGAACCGTCATCGTCCCCGGTCACGACGTTCTGACCGGCCGGTTCGCAGTGCACAGCTGTGGACGAAAAAACTTCGCCTGCCGAGCGTGCCAGGCTTGCCCCATGAATGATCTGGTCCACCATGAGCAGCTGAGCGGGCCCCGCGGTGAGCGGGTGCTCGTGCGGCGCAGCGCACGCCGGCGCCGCACCGTGTCCATCACGAGGCGCGACGGCGACATCGTGGTCGCGATCCCCGCCTCCTTCAGCGCCCGCCAGGAGCGGGACTGGGCACGGAAGATGGTCGACCAGATGGTCGCGCGGGAGGCGCGCAGCACCCCCGCGAGGCGCAGCGATGCAGAGCTGATGGGGATGGCGCGCGAGGTCAGTGAAGCTCATCTCGGTGGCCGGGCCCACCCCGCCTCGGTGACGTGGTCCACACGCCAGAACACCCGCTGGGGCTCGTGCACCCCGGCCGACGGCACGATCCGGCTCTCGCACCAGCTGCAGGGCATGCCGGACTACGTGGTGCGCTCGGTGATGATGCACGAGCTGGTGCACCTGCTCGTGCCCGGCCACGGGCCCGAGTTCAAGGCCCTCATGGCCGCCTACCCGCAGGCGGAGAAGGCGCAGGGATTCCTCGACGGGGTCTCCTGGGCGAAGAACATGCCGCCGCTGGACGGCGACGACGTCGAGGAGGCCGCCGGGGAGTCCTGAGCGCGGCCGGGGCGGGCGGGGTCTGCGCGCGCGGAGGCCGTCGAGCACAGGACGGCGCCGGACCTCTCGGCGCTGGAGCTCAGCGCAGGAGCTCAGCGCAGCAGCGTCGCGAAGCGCTCCGCGAGGGCATCCAGCGCGGCGGGCAGGTCCGGGACCACGCCCTCCGGCAGAAGCTTCGCCGCTGAGCCCGCCAGGGGCGAGCGCGCTGGCCAGGTGAACCACTTCACGTCCCCCGACTCCTCGCTCGCCCTGAGCGGCATCTCGGCGGCCGGGCGCGGGGCGCGCAGCAGGTACTGCACGTCCCAGTGCTCCTGGCAGCGGCCGAAGGCGGCGTCCAGCCCGTGACGGTGGAGCATCGCGGGTCCTTCGCCGATGCGCTCCAGGCCCGACAGGCCGATCTCCTCGGCGACCTCGCGCCGCGCCGCCTGCTCGAGGCTCGTCTCGCCGTCCTCGAGATGACCGCCGGGCTGGACCCAGAAGCGGCCCTTGAGATGCCAGACGAGCGCCACGTGCTCGCCCGGCGCATCGGTCACGATCGCGCTCGCGGTGAGATGGCGCGGCCCGCCGTCGCGGTACAGGGCGCGCGGCACGCCCGTCAGCAGGTCGAGGAACTCCCGGGCGAGGTCGGGCGTCGAGGCCGCGCCCTCGAGCGCGAGGGCGAGCTCTGCCGCCGCCGGCTCGGGCGCGGCCGACGACGTCGGAGCGCTCACGGGCGGCTCGGCGGCAGGAGCCCCGTCCGCCACCGGCGAGGCGTCCGCGGTGCCGTCGTCCACCTCAGCGGGCATCGCCCGCCGGGCCGTTCCCGTCCTGGTCGGTGCCGGCCCCGTCGGAGTCGCCGCTGTCCGAACCTCCGTCGTCGGTGCCCCCGTCGCCCGGGTCCTCGTCGTCCTCGCGCAGCCGGCCCTGCTCGTCCTCGCGGGGCGCGTCGTCCACGCCCTCGCCGGACAGCAGCTTCTCGAGCTCCGCGTCGAAGTCGACGGGGATGGTGACGTCGGCGAGCTCCTCCGCGCCCTCCGCCGGGGCGGCGGCATCGGTCCTCGGCGCCTGCGGCGTGCCCGAGAGCACCTCCGCCGTGGGCAGCAGGTCGGGGTGGTCCCACTTCGCCTCGCGGCCGGTCTCGCCCTCGGTGGCCAGCACGGACTCCCACCAGGACAGCGCCTCGCGCACGCGGCGCGGCCGCATCTCGATGCCGATGGTCTTCGAGAGCATCTGCTCTGCCGGGCTGCCGGCCGCGCGGCGGCGGCGCAGCACCTCGCGCAGCGCCTCGAGGTCCGGCAGCTTGCCGGTCAGCGCCTTGGTGGTGACGTGGTCGACCCACGCCTCGATCAGTGCGAGGGTGGTCGCGAGCTCCTCGAGGGCACGCTCCTGCGAGGCGCGGCGCGTGAAGACGAACATCTCCTCGGGCCGGCGCGCCTGCATCGACTGCGGGTCCGAGAGGTCCAGGTCCCGCACCATCTCGTCGAGCGCGTCGAGATCCAGGGTGATCCCGCGGGAGTAGTCCTCGATCGCGGAGAACAGGGCGCGGCCCAGCCACGGCGCGGCGGTGAACAGGGCGGTGTGCGCGATCTCGCGGGAGGCGAGGAAGATCCGCGTCGCCGCCGGGTCGAGGGAGTGCGCGGAGATGAGGTCCTCGACGTTCGCGGCGACCAGCGCCGGCTCGCCGTCGCGGCCGAGCGGCAGCCCCAGGTCCGTGGTGCCGGAGATCTCCCGGGCCAGCGCCCCGATCGCGTGGCCGAACTGGACGCCGAACATCGTCCCGCCGATGCGCTCCATCATCCCGGCCGGATCGCCGCCGCCGGGCATCTGCATCCCGGCCGCGCCCATGGCGCCGAGATCGCCCATCTGCCCCATCTGCGCGCTGATCGCCTCGCCGATGGCGCCGGCCATGTACTTCGCGACCGGCTCCACGATCGGCTTCCAGCGCGGCAGGGTGCGCGCGAGCCAGGTGCCGCGGCTGTACACCTGCAGCTCCGCGGTGGGCACGTCGATCGCGAGCACCGGGTCCAGCCAGAGCCGCGCCACCTGCGCCGCCTGGCGCAGCTCGGCGACCTGCTCGGCCGACGGGCTCGGATCGCCCGGCGTGCCGGACGGCGTCTCGACTCCCGGCAGGGTCACCTGGCCGGCGGCGGTGCGACGCGCGAGGTCCTCCGCCATCTGCCAGTTCACGGGGCTGTCGCCCTGGGCGGCGAAGAGGTGCTGCATCTGGGCGGCGGCCGCGCGCAGCTGCGCGGGGTCCTGGGGGAGGTTCGCCTGCTGCGCGAGGGCGGAGAGGTCCAGCCCGTCCAGCGCCCCCTCGGGGAGCGCGTCCCCGAAGGTCTCCTTCAGGAAGCGCTTCAGCGCCTCCTCGTCCATGTCACCGGGTCCACCCGGGATCGGGGCATCGCTCATGGCCACCTCCTGCGGTCCGTGGGGTCCCCAGGGTACCGACCGCACCCCGGCAGCGCGCTGACCGTCCCGCCCGGTGCGGCACAATGGGCCGGGTGACCGACGACCCCACGCCCCCTGCCCGCCGCCGCGGGGTGCGCGCGGCGGCCGCGCGCGCGATCGACGACGCGCAGCTCGCCCGGCCCCGGCTCGCCCTGACGATGCTCGTGCTGCTGTGCGCGATGATCCTCGGCGGCTCCCTGCTCCCCGTGCCCTACGTCATCGAGCGGCCCGGCCCCGCCATCGACGTGCTCGGCGAGTGGGAGGACGAGGAGATCCTCGTCATCGACGGCGCCGAGACCCACCCCACCGACGGCTCGCTCATGATGACCACGGTCTCCGTCGACGGCGGGCCCGGCTACCGGGTGACCCCCGTCGAGGTCGTCGCCGCCTGGTTCGACCGCTCCAAGATGGTGCTGCCGCGCGAGGCGGTATTCCCCGACGGGCAGACCCGTGAGCAGACCTCCCTGACCAACACCGCCGCGATGAGCACCTCCCAGCAGGACGCCGTCGCGGTCGCCCTGGACGAGCTCGACATCGAGTACCGCGACGTCGTGATGATCGCGGGCGTCCAGGAGGACGGCGCCGCGGCCGGCACCCTCGAGGGCGGCGACGTGATCGTCTCCGTCGGCGGGCGGACCGCCGGCGACGTGCAGGGCTATCGCGACCTCATCGCCGCCGTCCCCGAGGGCGAGGACGTGGAGATGACCGTGCGCCGCGACGGCGAGGAGAAGGACCTCCAGGTCCCCACCGAGCTCGTCGACGGCACGTCGCGGATGGGGGTGATCCTCGCCGAGGGCCACGAGTTCCCGCTCGACATCGACATCGCCGTCGGCGACGTCGGCGGCCCGAGCGCGGGGCTGATCTTCTCCCTGTCCGTCTACGACGAGCTGACCGAGGGGGCCCTCACCGGCGGGCACGCCATCGCCGGGACCGGCACCATCGCCGAGGACGGCACCGTCGGCTCCATCGGCGGGATCCGCCAGAAGATGGTCGGCGCGGAGGAGTCCGACGCCGAGTTCTTCCTGGCCCCCTCCGCGAACTGCGAGGAGGTCGTCGGCTACGAGCCGGACGGCCTCGAGGTCGTCGCCGTCGGCACCTTCGAGGAGGCCCTCGAGGCGACGACCACCATCGCCGAGACCGGCACCGTCGAAGGACTCCCCACCTGTGAGGACGTGACCCCATGAGCAAGAAGAACCGCCGACGCGCCCCGCAGCGCCCCACCGTCGTCTTCGACTTCGGCGGCGTGCTGAGCGCCGGCCACGACCCGGTCCCCGACATCCACGCACTGCTCGGCGCGGACGCCGGGGCCGTCGGCGAGGCGCTGTGGACCGAGCGCGGCGACTACGACGCCGGCCGCACGAGCCCTGCCGAGTACTGGGGCGCGGTCGCCCGCGCCGCCGGCGTGGAGGAGCTCTCCGCTGCGGAGATCGACGAGCTGCAGGACGCCGACAACCGCTACTTCCTGCGCCTGGAGCCCGATTCCCGCGCGCTGCTGCACGACCTCGCCCGCAACGACGTGCGCATGGCGCTGCTGTCCAACGCCTCGGCCGCCTTCGGCGAGGCGGTGCGGAAGGCCGACTGGTTCGAGGCCTTCACCCTCGCGGTGATCTCCGCCGAGGAGCGCACTGTGAAGCCCGAGCGGGAGATCTACGAGGTGCTGCTGGACGTGCTGGCGCACGAGACCGGGGGAGTGCGGCTCCCCTCGGCGGTGATCTTCTTCGACGACCGCGCGGAGAACGTCGAGGCCGCCCGCGCGCTCGGCATCGACGCGCACCTCTGGCCCCGCAACGGCGATCCGCACCCCGAGGGCACCGAGCCCGGCGTGAGCATCGCCCGACGGGTGCTCGCCGAGCGCGGCGTCCCGACGGACTGAGCCGGTTCGACCTCCATCGGGCCGGCCCGAGCCGGACCCGGGCGGGTCGCGCCGAGGGCGGGCGGGGTAGAGTCGGACATCGCGACGACTCCCGTGCGGCACCGCCCTGCGGCGCGCCGGTGAGAGACCAGCACTCCGACCGCTCTCCGACAAGGACACCACATTGGCAGAGTTCATCTACACGATGTACAAGGCCCGCAAGGCCGTGGGCGACAAGGTCATCCTCGATGACGTCTCCATGAGCTTCTACCCGGGCGCGAAGATCGGCATGGTCGGCCCCAACGGCGCCGGCAAGTCGACGATCCTGAAGATCATGGCCGGCCTGGACCAGCCCTCCAACGGCGAGGCGCGCCTCAGCCCCGGCTACAGCGTCGGCATCCTGCTGCAGGAGCCGCCGCTGGACGAGTCCAAGACCGTCCTGGAGAACGTCCAGGAGGGCATGGGCGAGCTGTTCAAGAAGGTCCAGCGCTTCAACGCCATCGGCGAGGAGATGGCCGAGCCCGACGCGGACTTCGACGCGCTGATGGAGGAGATGGGCAAGCTCCAGACCGAGATCGACGCCCAGAACGGCTGGGACCTCGACTCGCAGCTCGAGCAGGCGATGGACGCGCTGCGCTGCCCGCCCGGCGACGAGCCCGTCACCCACCTCTCCGGCGGCGAGCGCCGTCGCGTGGCGCTGTGCAAGCTGCTGCTGGAGAAGCCCGACCTGCTGCTGCTGGACGAGCCCACCAACCACCTCGACGCCGAGAGCGTGCTCTGGCTCGAGCAGCACCTCCAGCAGTACGAGGGCGCCGTCATCGCCGTCACCCACGACCGCTACTTCCTCGACCACGTCGCCGAGTGGATCGCCGAGGTCGACCGCGGCCACCTCTACCCCTACGAGGGCAACTACTCCACCTATCTGCAGAAGAAGGAGGAGCGCCTCCAGGTCCAGGGCAAGAAGGACCAGAAGCTCGCCAGGCGCCTCAAGGAGGAGCTGGACTGGGTCCGCTCCAACGCCAAGGGCCGCCAGGCGAAGTCCAAGGCGCGTCTTGCCCGCTACGAGGAGATGGCCGCGGAGGCCGAGAAGACCCGCAAGCTCGACTTCGAGGAGATCACCATCCCGCCGGGCCCGCGGCTGGGCAACCAGGTCATCGACGGCAAGGACCTGAAGAAGGGCTTCGGGGACCGTCTGCTCATCGACGGGCTCTCCTTCTCCCTGCCGCCGAACGGCATCGTGGGCGTCATCGGCCCCAACGGCGTCGGCAAGACCACCCTGTTCAAGACCATCGTGGGCCTCGAGGAGCTCGACGGCGGCGAGCTGAAGATCGGTCAGAGCGTCAAGATCAGCTACGTCGACCAGAACCGCGAGAACATCGACCCGGAGAAGAATCTCTGGGAGGTCGTCTCCGACGGGCTCGACTTCATCCAGGTCGGCAAGGTCGAGATCCCCTCGCGCGCCTACGTCAGCCAGTTCGGCTTCAAGGGCCCGGACCAGCAGAAGAAGGCCGGCGTGCTCTCCGGCGGCGAGCGCAACCGCCTGAACCTCGCGCTCACCCTCAAGCAGGGCGGCAACGTGCTGCTCCTGGACGAGCCGACGAACGACCTGGACGTGCAGACCCTCGGCTCGCTCGAGAACGCTCTGCTGGAGTTCCCCGGCTGCGCCGTGGTCGTCTCCCACGACCGCTGGTTCCTGGACCGCGTGGCGACCCACATCCTCGCCTTCGAGGGCACCGAGGAGAACCCGGCGAACTGGTACTGGTTCGAGGGCAACTTCGAGTCCTACCAGCAGAACAAGGTCGCCCGCCTGGGCGAGGAGGCCGCGCGCCCGCACCGCGTGACCTACCGCCGCCTGACCCGCGACTGAGGTCCGGGCCGGGAGCACCGGTCCAGCCGACGCAAGGGGCCGATCACCGCGAGGTGATCGGCCCCTTGCGTCGTCCCGGCATCGTCCTGGCCGGGCGGCAGAGCGGGCGCCGACGCCGGGCCGCGGTCCGCGCCCGACGAGCGCCTCGCTCAGATGCCGCTGATCCCGGGGTCGAGCGTCGCCACCACTCGCGGGGAGGGGGAGCCCGAGCCGCTGCCCGGTGCCATCTCCCGCGTGACCAGCAGACGATCGGCGGTCCCGTCGGCGGTGAACGCGATCTCGCCGTCGCGGGAGAGGTCCAGCACGCCCAGGCTCCGCGCGACCCCGTCGGTCTCGCCCCACAGCTCGAGCACCTCGCCGTCCCAGCCGGCGACGCCCTCGGCGCGCAGCGCCACACCGTCCTCCGCGATCACCGCCTGCCAGGTGCCGTTGTCGCTCAGCCCGGGCACGAGCTGCGCCTCGGGGGAGAGGGAGAGCGTCGCCCAGGTGTCGGTGAACTCCTCGGCCTCCGCGAGATCGCCGCGGGCGGTCACCAGCAGCCCGCCCAGCACCAGCGCGGTCACCGCCAGGAGCGCGGCGAGCGTGCGGGAGATCCAGGGGGGCGTGCGGCGCGTCCCGGCGCGGGCCTGCTGTCGGCGCCGGCGGCGAGCGCGGCGGCCGCGCTCCGCCTCGTCGCCGGGACGGAAGGCGAAGGAGGGGGCGGCCTCCGGGGCGGCCTGCTCACCGCCGGAGGGGACGGGCGTCGGGGCCGACAGGGCCGACGGGGTCGGCGTCCCGGCCCCGGGCGCCGCGGCCGGTGCGGCACCGGGACGGGCGGGCGGCCCCACCACGCGGCGCTGCGAGTCCGTGCCCAGCACCGGGGTCGCGTAGTCGCCGCTGTAGGCCGCCTCGGGCTCCGGGGCGGGGACCGGCTCCGGGGCGAAGCCCTCGAGCACGGCCACGTGCAGGTCCCGCGAGGGCGGGACCGCGGTCAGGAGCGTCAGCCGCGCCGCCGCCTCGATCGCGTGGCGGTGCACGCCCGCGGTCTCGGGACCTCGCGCGATCTCCTTCAGCCGTGCCCGCTCCGAGGGGTCCGCGAGGGCCAGAGCGTCGAGGGCGGCCAGGGCCCGCAGCTCCGGGTCCTCCGGGCCGCCGAGGGGCACGAGCGCGTCGAGGACCTCGGCGAGGGCGGTCGCGGCTCCCGGCCGCTCGGCCCCCGTCGCCGCGAAGCGGCCCTGCGCTGCGGACTCGACGAGGGCGCGCTGCGGCAGCGGGAGGCCGAGCAGGACCCTCAGCACGTCCACCTCCCGACGATCACGGGTGCGGTCGTTCGCGGCGGCGGGGGAGACCAGCGAGCGGACGTCACCGCTGGGACGGGTCGCGAGCGCCGCGCGTCGGGCCCTGTCCAGCACCGCCGCCTCGCCGGGCAGGCCGCTCGCGGCGAGCTCGGCGGCATCGCGCAGGCACGAGCGCAGCACGCTGACGGTGAGCGCCGAGGCACGGGCGGCGGAGCCGGTCACGTGGACCGCGAGACCGTGGATCCGCGGACCGAGCACGTCCAGCAGCGCACCGGCTGCGCGACGGTCCCCACCCGCGGTGCGCCGCAGGAGGGTCCGCACCGGATCGAGCCGCTCCCCGAGATCGATCGTGTCCTCCGGGATCCCGGGAAGATCCATGACGTCCCCGGTCGCTGCCTCGCTGACCATCCGGGCCCCTCCATGCGCAGTGCTCTCGTCGACGGCACCGCCCCCACGGTGCCGCCCCCATTGTGGCAGGCAGGAGCGCCGTCGCGGGCGCGGAGCGCGCGGAACGGGGACGACAGGGGGAGGAGGAGGGGAGCGGAGTTCGGTGAAAGTTCTTGCAGGAGGGTTGACAGATCGTGACGGCCACTCGCGCGGATGAACGGGAGGTGTCCCAACAGCGCTGGTGAGGGTCTAGAAATTCTCCCGGACTTCGGCGGTATCGACGCGCAAGTCCACTGCAAGAAGAAGGGCCGGCTCGGGTATCTTGGGGGCCATGAAGCCGATCTCCACGATCACCGTCGCCTCCGAGCTCCCGGACGCCCTCGCCCCTCTGCGCGATCTCGCGCTGAACCTGCGCTGGTCCTGGCGTCGACAGACCGTCGACCTGTTCCGCAGCCTGGACCCGCAGGCCTTCGTCGACAGCGGCGAGAACCCCTTCGCGATGCTGCCCATGGTTCCCGCCGGGCGCCTGGCCGAGGCGGCGCGGGACGAGTCCTTCCTCGCACGGATGCGCTCCGAGGTCGGGGACCTGCGCACCTATCTCGACTCCGGCCGCTGGTTCCAGCGCACCGTCCCGGGCGAGCAGGGCACCGGCCAGGGCTCCTCGATCGCGTACTTCTCCATGGAGTTCGGGATCACCCCCACCCTGCCGATCTACTCCGGCGGCCTCGGCATCCTCGCCGGCGACCACCTGAAGTCCGCCTCGGACCTCGGCGTCCCCCTGACCGCCATCGGCCTGCTCTACCAGTGGGGCTACTTCTCCCAGTCCCTGGACCGCAGCGGCTGGCAGCAGGAGGAGTACCGCCTCAACGACCCCGCCGACCTCCCCGTCGAGCCCGTCCTCGAGCAGGACGGCACCCAGCTCACCGTCCGCGTCACCCTCCCGGGCGGCCGTGACGTCGCGATCACCGTGTGGAAGGCCCAGGTGGGCCGGGTCGCGCTGCTGCTGCTGGACACGAACGTCGAGGGCAACGACGAGTCCGCCCGCCAGATCACCGACCGCCTCTACGGCGGCGACCACGAGCACCGCATCGTCCAGGAGATCGTCCTGGGCATCGGCGGCGTCCGCGCCGTGCAGGAGTACGCCCGCATCACCGGCGGACCGGCCCCCACCGTCTTCCACCTCAACGAGGGCCACGCCGGGTTCTCCGGGCTGGAGCGCGTGGGCCGCCTGATCGAGGGCGGCGCCGGGTTCTCCGAGGCCGTCGCCGAGGTGCGCGCCGGCACCGTCTTCACCACCCACACCCCGGTCCCCGCAGGCATCGACCGCTTCGACGCCTCGCAGCTGCGCGGCTACCTCGACGCCGACGAGAACGGGCTCTCCCGCCTGATCCCCTCCCTCCCGGTCGAGGCCGCGCTCGCCCTCGGCATCGAGGAGGGCGGCGACATCTTCAACATGGCCCAGCTCGGCTTCCGCATCGCCCAGCGCTCCAACGGCGTCGCGAAGCTCCACGGCGCCGTCTCCCGCGGGATGTTCCAGAACCTGTACCCGGGCTTCGACGTGCCCGAGGTCCCGATCGGCTCGGTCACCAACGGCGTGCACCGCCGCACCTGGACCTCCGCCCACATGGACGACCTGTACAAGAAGGCGCTCGGCGACGTCGACGTCTCCTCCATGTCGGACTGGAGCGCGCTGTCGACCCTCACCGACCACGAGCTCACCTCCACCCGGGACGCGCTGCGCGCGGACCTCGTGGCGATGGCGCGCAAGCACGTGAAGGACTCCTGGCTGCGCCGCGGGGCCGACGAGGCCGAGCTCGCCTGGACCGACCACATCCTCGACCCGGGCGTCCTGACCATCGGCTTCGCCCGCCGCGTCTCGACCTACAAGCGGCTGACGCTGATGCTCTCGGATCCCGAGCGCCTCAAGCGGATCCTGCTGGACGAGGAGCGCCCGGTCCAGATCGTCGTGGCCGGCAAGTCCCACCCGGCCGACCGCCCCGGCAAGGAGTTCCTCCAGCAGCTGGTGCAGTTCGCCGACGACCACGGCGTGCGCCACCGGATCGTCTTCCTGCCCGACTACGACATCCGCATGGCCTCGGTGCTGATCGCCGGCGCCGACGTGTGGCTGAACAACCCCGTCCGTCCCGAGGAGGCCTCCGGCACCTCGGGCATGAAGGCCGTGCTCAACGGCGGTCTGACCTTCTCCATCTCCGACGGCTGGTGGGACGAGATGAAGGACGACGCGGCCGGGTGGACGATCCCGACCGCGGACGTCGCCGACCAGGTCGAGCGCGACCGGATCGAGGCCGGGGCGCTGTACGAGAACCTCGAGCAGGAGATCGCGCCGCTGTTCTACGAGCGCGACGCGCGCGGGATGCAGCGCGGCTGGATGACGAAGGTCCGCTCCTCCCTGGTGCGGATCGCCCCGCAGATCACCGCCGCCCGCATGGTGCGCGACTACGTCACCGAGCTCTACCTCCCGGCCGCTCGTGCCGCGGGCGCCTTCGCTGCGAATCCCGCGCTGGCCGGGGCGTTCACCGAGTGGAAGGCCCGTGTGGGCCAGGTGTGGTCGCAGATCGCCGTGCGCGATGTGCGCCTCGAGGGCACGACCGAGGACCAGGTGGCGACCGGCGCCGAGGTCACCCTCTCGGCCGAGGTCGACCTGGCCGGCCTCGCGGACGAGGACGTGCTGGTCGAGGCGGTCCTGGGAGAGGTCGCCGACGGGGATGAGATCATCGATCCGCAGCTGATCCCGCTGCGACGCGGGGACGACGGGCGCTTCGCCGCTCGCTTCGCCCTCGCCGTCCCCGGCCGGGTGGGCTACACAGTGCGGGTCACCCCGCAGCATCCGGTGCTGTCCTCCCGCGCCGAGCTCGGGCTGGTGACCACCGCCTGAGGCTCACCGCCCGACGCACCCGTCAGAGAGGCCCCGAACCCGTGCCGACCCGTCGACAGCTCCTGCTCACCACCGCCGCGACGGGACTGGCCGGGGTCGGGGCCCTCTCCGGCTGCTCCCGCGGCGCCCCTGCCGAGCTCGAGGACGGCGACCGGCTGCGGATGCGGGTGTGGAGCGAGGCGGCCGGCGCCGCCTACGAGGAGTCGCTGGCCGCGTTCACCGCGGACAGCGGCATCGAGGTCGAGCTCGAGGTGCTGAGCTGGGACGACTACTGGACCCAGCTGCCGCTCGACGTCGCCGCCGGGTCCCTGCCCGACGTGCTGTGGATGAACACCGCCCATCTCGCCGAGACCCACGCCGCGGAGGTGCTGCTGGACGTCGGCGAGATCGTCGGGCGCGACAGCTCCGCCTGGGAGCAGGTCGCCACCGACCTCCACCGGATCGACGAGACGCCGTGGGGCGTGCCCCAGTACTACGACCAGAGCCTGCTGATCGCGAACCAGGGCCTCGTCGCCGCCGCGGGCGGGGACGCCTCCGCGCTGGTCTTCGACCCCGGCGCGGGCTCCGATCCGCTGCGGGAGCTCGCCACCGCCCTCACCGCCGACGGGGAGGGCCGCCATCCCGGGGACGAGGGCTTCGACCCCGCCGCCCGCACCACCCACGGCTTCAGCGCCCATCCCGACCGCTCCTCGGTGCTCGGCCCGTTCCTCGCCGGGCAGGGCGGGGCCTGGCAGGACGAGGAGGGCGCCGTCACCCTCGCCACCGAGCAGGGCGTCGCCGCGATCCAGTACCTCGCCGACCTCGCCTCCTCCCATCTCGCGCCCTCCGCGGCCGAGACCGTCGAGGAGCCCGGCCGCTGCCGGGACCTCTTCGTCGGCGGGCGGCTGGGGCTGCTGCAGACCGGCACCTACGACCTCCACACCCTGGTCGAGGAGATCGACGGCGCCTTCGAGTGGACCCTGCACCCGGTGGTCTCGGGGCCCGAGGGCGCCCGTCCGCTGGTGCACTCCGTCGCGGCCGCCGGTGTGGATCCCGACGACGAGGACCGCGCCGCGGCGATCGGGAGGCTGCTGGGCTGGCTCGGCTCGGTCGAGGGGCAGCGGCCGCTGGCCGAGAACCGCCTCGGGATCCCCGCGCACCGCGACCTGCGCGGCGCGTGGGAGGAGAGCTGGGCGGGCGTCGGCGTGGACGTCTCCGCGGTGGAGGTGCCGCAGGACCCGGCCCTGCCCGAGCACGGGGCCCGCTCCGCGGAGGCGACCGGCGAGGCCCTCGCGATCATCGCCGAGGTGTTCCGCGGCGACACCACGGCGGAGGAGGCGCTTCCCCGCGCCCAGGAGGCCGCCCGCACGGTCATGTCCTGACCGGCGGCGGAACCGACGGATCACGGCCCCGCCCGATCCGCCGCGGCGGATCAGCCCCGGCGCGGCGCGCGGATCATGCCCTCCTGCGTGACCGTCGCGACGAGCTCCCCGGACCGGTCGAAGATCTGCCCGTGGGTGAGACCGCGCCCGCCCGAGGCGGAGGGGGAGCGCTGGACGTACAGCAGCCACTCGTCGGCCCGCACGTGGCGGTGCCACCAGATCGCGTGATCGATGGTCGCCATCCTCAGACCGGGCGTCATCCAGCTCAGGCCCTGCTTGCGCAGGATCGGCTCGAAGGGCGTGTAGTCGCTGGCGAAGGCGAGGATCGCGTCGTGCAGCAGCGGGTCCGCGTCCACCGGGGCGAGGGTGCGCATCCACACCATCTGCGCGTCGATCGTGCCGCCGTTCGCGTCGGGCCGCAGGTAGATCGGGTCGGTGACGTGGCGGATGTCGATCGGCCGCTGCGTGGACCAGTACTCGGCGACCGGGTGCTCGATGCCCGCGAGCACCTCGGCGGTCGTCGGCAGCCCCTCGGGGTCCGGGGCCTCGGGGGCGTGCTCGGCGTGCTCGAGCCCCTCCTGCTCCTCCTGGAACGAGGCGGTCATGGCGAGGATCGTGCGCTCGCCCTCCTCCTCGGTGCGGCCGGGCTGGGTCGCGAGCACGCGTCGGACGGAGAAGGAGCCGCCGTCGCGCAGCGCGTCGACCTCGAAGCGGATCGGGTGCGCGGGATCGCCCGGGGCGAGGAAGTAGGAGTACATCGAATGGATCCGACGGCCCTCCGGGACGGTGCGGCCCACCGCGGTGACGGCCTGGCCCATCACCTGGCCGCCGAAGACGTGACCGCCGGGCTGCGGGGAGGAGTCCCCCTCGTAGACGGCGATGGCGGTGGGGGAGGATGCCGCCCCCGCGGCATCGACGGGACGGAGGTCCAGCAGGTCGACGAGGCCCGCGGCGATGCGCGCGTGGTCGGGGTTCGAGGCGGTCATGCCCCGATCGTACTGGTCATGCCGTGCCGGTCCGGCGAACTAGCATGAGCATCATGCAGTTCTCGATCACCACCGACGCCACGCCCGAGCACCCCGCACCGCTGGACGTGCCCGTCCCCGTGCGCTGGACCGACCTCGACGCCTACGGGCACGTGAACAACGCCGCCATGGTGCGCCTGCTCGAGGAGGCCCGCATCGCGGCCTTCTGGCAGCCCGCGCCCGATCAGCTCGCGCTCGGGGCGCAGCAGCCGCCCGCCGCCCTGCCGGTCAGCGGCGCCGGTACCGAGGACACGGACATCGCCACGGTCATCGCTTCTCAGCGCATCGAGTACGTCCGTCAGCTCGGCCACCGCCGCGACGGCGTGGTGGTGCGGCTGTGGCTCTCCCGGATCGGCGGGGCGAGCCTGACCGCGGACTATCTCGTCCTCACCCGCGACGACCCCGAGGGGAGGGCGCCCTACGCCCGCGCCCGCACCGTCATGGTGCTGGTGGACGCGGAGACCGGCTCCCCGGTCCGCCTCGAGCAGGAGGCCCGCGAGTCGCTGCGCGCCTTCACGGGCGAGCCGCTGACCTTCCGGGACTGACTTCGGTGGAGGCCATCTATCAGAGCCCCGCAGCCTGCAGCAGGCCCACACCGAGAACCTGCGCGCGCAGCGCCTGCATCCCTATGTACAGCGCGAAGCCGGTGCTCAGAAGAAATGCCACGCCGAGTGCGGTATGTGCGAGCACCGCTCGCCTGCTCTTGGCAGGCGAGCGGTACCAGAAGATGCACGCCACGCCCGTCGCCAGCTGGAGTGCCGCGGACCACTGAAATCCGGGCGCCAGGCTCGGATCGCGGATCAGCTGGCAGAAGCTCACGGTGGAGATCAGTCCCAGAGGGATGAAGATCAACGCCGCGATCACCGGGAATCTTTTGGCCCGAGAGAGTCCGGCCCACCACCGTTCGAGACGGTGGCGCCTATCGGTGTGCTGACCCTGTCGGGCAGGGGTGGATTCATTCATTTGCAGAGGCGTCCCGCTTCCGTGATCATCGCTGAGGTGATGACGCCCGCTCCCGCCCCGACGAGCGATCCTGCAAGAGTCGGTGCGGCAGCGATCGTCGCAAGTGTCCACACGATGCCATCGGCATACCCTGCGGCGGAGAGAATGTTCTTGCATGTCTCGACGCTCACTCGCTGGGGTGAGATCGCGCCCGGCGTGGCAGCGGCCGCGTCCGAGGTGAGGTCCCTCAGGACGTCTTCGGGGACTGTCACCACTTCTCGATCTCCCCGAGTATTGGTGACGGTCAATGTCTGTTCGGCTGGGTCGAGCGTGAAGGTGACCACGGTGCCATTTTCTGCGGTAAGAGACTGCTGATATGGATCAGTTGCCGACGTCGACTCGATGGGATTCGCTGTTGCAGCTTTGCTGGTGTCGGCATGGGCTGACGTGAGACCGGCGGTCATTGCAAGAATTGCGGTCGCAACCAGTGTGGTCGCTTTTGCAACATTGCGGGTGGCGTCGGTAAGACCACGGCCGCCATCCTCATCGCGACCCAGCTCGCCGACCTCGGGCACACCGTGACCGTGCTTGACATGGACATCCAGGGGTCCGCCACCGACTGGGCACGAATCGCCGACGAAGACGGCACCTCTCTGCCCTTCGAAGTCCGCCCCGCCAACCACGCCAGCCTCCGCAGCTACAAGCCGACCACCGATTTCACCGTCATCGACACGCCCCCCACCGACCCAAGCGTCGTGGACGCAGCCGTGAAGGTCGCCGACCTCATCATCGTCCCCACGCCTCCCGGCTTCATGGACACCGACCGCGCCTGGAGCACCGTCGAGGTCACCGCCGCCCAAGTTCCCACCTATGTGCTCCTGTCCCGTTTCGACGGGCGCACCAACGACGCCACCGACTTCGCCGCGCAGTTAGACGACCGCGGCGTCGCACGATTCGAAACTGTCATCCCCGCCAGCGTCCCCATCGGGCGACTCCGCGGCACCGTCCCCACCCCCAGCAAGTTCCGCTTCGACGACCTCACTACCAAGCTCCTGGAGGTGCTCTGACCATGGCCACCAAGCCCGCAGACCGCTATGCCCCCCGCCCCCGGGCTAACGCCCGCTCGACCGGCAGTGCCAAGGACGCCTTCATTGACCCGTCCCCCCAGGCCGCCGATGAGATGAGCAAGCTGACTATCCGACTCCTGAAGACGCTCCACAAGGACGTGAAGGCTGCCGCCCTCGCTGAGGACGTCAGTGTCCAGGAATGGATCCAGGACGCCATCAACCAGAAGCTCGCCAGCAACCCGACAAGCTGACAATCCAGCATGCCAGCACTTTGAATCGCCCCGGGTCTGGTGGAGGCTCTGAATCCACGGGAGGATGAGGAGCATGGCAGCACCGAGGAAGTACCCCGACGAGCTTCGGGAGAGAGCCACAAGGATGGCAGTTCAGTCACGGCGCGATCCATCGACGAGGTCGGGAACGTTTCGCCGTGTGGGCGAGCAGCTCGGTATCAATCCCGAGACTCTGAGGAACTGGGTCGTGCAGGCCGAGGTTGACGAGGGGCACCGTCCCGGGACCACGACGAGCGAGTCCCAGCGCCTGGTCGAGCTGGAGAAGGAAGTGCGTGAGCTGCGCAGGGAGAACTCGATCCTGAGGTCAGCCTCGGCTTTCTTCGCGGCGGAGCTCGACCGCCCACAGCGTTGATCGTGGAGTACATCGACCAGTACAGGCATGAGTTCGGCGTTGAGCCGATCTGTCGAACGCTGACCGCAGCGGGCACGCAGATCGCGCCGAGCACGTACTACGCGTTCAAGACCCGCCCACCCTCGAAGCGAGCACTACGCGACGACGAACTGCTGGTCGAGATCCACCGCGTCCATGCGGCGAACTTCGGCGTCTACGGGGCGAAGAAGGTCCACGCCCAGCTGCGCCGCGAGGGCGTCGTCATCGCGCGTTGCACGGTCGAGCGGCTCATGCGCGGCGCGGGGTTGCGAGGGGTCAGCCGGGCCAAGGGCCCGCGCACCACGATCTCCGGTCGTGGCCCGGATAATCGTCCTGACCTGGTCGAACGTGACTTCACCGCGACCGCTCCGAACCAGTTGTGGGTCGCGGACATCACCTACTGCCGCACCTTCGCCGGCTGGGTGTATGCCGCGTTCGTCATCGATGTGTTCTCCCGCCGCGTGGTCGGCTGGCAGCTGTCGAAGTCGCTGCGGACGGACCTCGCGTTGGACGCGCTCGAGATGGGCATCTGGACCCGCGATCACGCAGGCCAGGCCGTCTCCGGGCTCACGCACCACAGCGATAAGGGCGTTCAGTACGTCGCCATCCGCTACACCGAGCGTCTTGCTGAGGCCGGCGCGGCCGCCTCGGTCGGCTCCGCCGGCGACTCGTATGACAATGCCCTGGCCGAGGCCTTCAACTCGCTGTTCAAGGCTGAACTGGTCCGCAACCGCGGGCCCTGGAAGAACATCGACGACCTCGAGATCGCGACCGCGGAATACATCGACTGGTTCAATCACCGGCGACTTCACGGCGAGATCGGCATGATCCCGCCCGTCGAACTCGAGGACACCTACCATCACAACCACCCCGCACCGGCACCCGCCGACGCGGCACTTGCGAGCCTCTAACAAACCCGGGGCGATTCATGGAGCACCTGCGGCACGAGCTGGGATCACCGCTGTGCGCGGATCGGGTGGGGATAAATTCTCAACCGAACGATGCCGTCCCCCGGCAATCTGAGCAGATCGCTTGCGGTACCGGGCTCGGCAGAGCGGTGGTCGGAGGGCTTAATCCGGTGCTGCGGTGCGTTCTTCGGGAGTATCGGCGGACTTCTGTCGGCGTAGCCCGCGGGCTGCGGTTACGGCCGCAGCCCCGGCCATACCAGCGGTTATGATCAAGGCCATGGAGCTGCGTCCTGTGCCTGACAGGGCCGCCAGAGGGCTGTTCAGCAGTGCCGGCGGAGCGAGCTGGACGATGGCCATAAGGGACTGGAATCGGGTCAGCTGGTCGGGAGGGGCCATTCGAAGAAGTGTGGGCGCGATATGGGTGGTGAAGATCGCGGTCCCCACTCCTGTGAGGACTGACAGTGCGATGGCAGCCGGCACCGAGACCGGCAGGGCCAGCGCTACCAGAGCGGCACAGATCAATGAGGGTCCTCCAACCATCGGGACTATCTGCTTGGGGATCGTGCCGGTGTAGGAGATCAGCAGCGTCACGACAAGGGTTCCCGTGGCCCAGCCGGCTTCAAGGAGACTTGCTTGGGCAGCGGTCCATCCGTGCGAACGGGCCATGCTCGGCATGACGACCGCGACCGTGGGAAGCACTGCTGCGCTGATCAGGGCCACCGCAGCCAGTAGGGGCCAGATACGCAGTTCGTGAACCGACTTGATCCCCGTGGCCAGCGCAGTCCAGATGCTTGCGCCGCTGTTCGTTGCCGATTCTCTGCCGTGGGGGCCTACCCCCGGTTCGTGGACACGGGGGTTGTTTAC